>JBHADD010000127.1:0-3021 GCA_041854925.1 Ligilactobacillus sp.
GGCGGCCCTGTTCTGGAACTCAAAGCACGACGGAAAACGATGATTCTTGACCAGATCAGGGCCGAACAGTTACAAATGCCTAAAGCTGAACGTTTCAGGCTTAATGACTTACTGTCTAAATTAGAGTTGAAACGGGCAACTTACTATGATGAACGTAAGCGCATCAGTAATAAGTTTGACAAGTATCATGAAGTTAAAAGGCAGATGATGATTATTGCGCAGAAGTATTCCATGAGAAATCGTTTCACTGCCGGTTATCGACGAATTCAAGTTGAATTGGAACGTCTGGGAATTCATCTGGCTGGTGATACCGTTCGGAGGCTAATGCGTGACATGGACATTCAGGTAACCATCTACAACCGTCATCAAAATCGAAAGTATTCGTCCTATCGAGGTACCGTAGGTCATCTTGCGCCTAACCGGTTACATCAGAACTTTTGCGCGACAAAACCCTATCAGGTGTGCCATACAGATGTCAGTCAGGTCCGTCTGGCTAATCAAACCTGGGCTTACCTTTCGGTGATGACTGATGAGGCCAGTAAGGAAGTTCTGGCATGTCAGGTCAGCCTTCACCCGAATTCAGATTTAATTACAAGGACTGTGGATGAATTAATCAGGAATCTTCCTGATCATGCCTGTCCCTTGATTCATTCGGATCAGGGATGGCAGTATCAGTTGCCTTACTATACTCAAAGATTGGCTAACCATCACTTTGTTCAAAGTATGTCTCGTAAGGGACATTGTCTGGATAACGCGCCAGTGGAAAGCTTTTTCCACATACTGAAAACTGAGTTGCTGGATGGGTTACCATTATTTGAAGACATTACTGCATTTAAAATGATGGTTCAAGACTACATCCATTTCTTTAATTACGAACAGGTTTCTTTAAAAACAAAAGGCATGACTCCGGTAGAATACCGAAATCATGCCATGACAGCTTAATTGTTTAATTTTGTCTAACTTTTTTATTGCACTTCACTTAGCTGCGGTCTTCCAAAAAGCAAAAATTTATTGTAATGAGATGTCTTTGCCCAGGTATTTTTGCGAAAGTTCCTGGAGCGTGCCGTCATCATGCATGGAAACGATGGCGCTGTTGATTTTTGTCAAAAGTTTTTCATTTTTGTACGTAACTGCGACAAACTGCGACGATGTAATGGCCGGATCGCTGATTTTGACGAAAAGATCTGCCATTTGTTCATCATTTGTCGCATCAGCGGCTTTGACGTGTTCAGGGTGATCTTTAAGATAATTCGAATATTCATAGTCGCTCAAAATCGCAGCATAAATTTTTCCGTCTTTGAGGGCTTTGTCCATGGTTTTGATGTTTTTGAAAGAACGCGGCTTAAGAAGCACGTTTTTTAAAAGATAGGTCTGATTGCCGTCCTTAAGCATTCCGACCGGCTTATTTTCAAGCTTTTTGATCGTTTTCTTTTTGCCGTCGGATCGCCTGAACAAGACGTTTGGTTCGTAAAGATACGGTTCTGAAACGTCAAAAACGTCCTGGTTGACGTTAAATGCATCGATCGAACCGAATGCGATTTGAATTCGGCGTTTCTTCAATGCCGATTCGAGTTGTTTTCTGGTATCATATGCCTTGAATATGACTGAGTCGTCCGTCATTTTTCTGGCAAGTTCCGGCTCGAGTCCACGAGCTTTTCGATGGTAAAAGGTGCTGTAAGGGGCGTTGTCTTTCAAGATTCCGACCGTCATGCTTGCATTGGCGTTGCTTGGAAAAAGCATGATAAAAAATGCAGCAAAGAGTGCCGCCAGGATTTTTTTGGGCTTCATTTAAATTCCTCCGAAACTATGAACTGACTCGACAATATTATATAATAATCGAAGGACAGGGGGCAATCAAATGCAAGGATTCGAAAAATACTATCGCAAAACGTGGCATGAACGACTCGAGATTTTAAATAAGCATACGATTTCCGATGAACAGGTCAAAATTTTAAAAGACGGTGCCAAAAACCCGGAACTTGGCGAAACGATGATTGAAAACTTCATTTCAGAGTATCATCTTCCTGAAGGGGTGGCACTTAATCTGGTTGTCAACGGAATCGAATATCTGGTTCCGATGGCAACCGAGGAGCCTTCCGTGATTGCTGCTGCAAGTCACGGCGGTTCGATCGTCAAAAAATCAGGCGGGTTTAAGGCTGAGACCAAAAGCCGGCTGATGATTGGCCAGGTTGTTTTGGAAAACGTCAGCGATGTCTCTGAAATGCAAAAAGAATTGGAACTGCTTGAAAAAGACATTTTGAAAGTTGCAAACGATGCGCATCCTTCGATTGTTCGGCGCGGCGGAGGAGCACGATCCGTCAAACTCAAAATTCTTGCGGATGATTTGCTGGCACTGTATTTGGCGGTAGACGTCAAGGAAGCAATGGGCGCCAACATGCTGAACACGATGCTTGAAGCAACGGCGGAATTTTTGAAGGCAAAGCTCAAAGCAGACGTCTTGTTTGCAATTTTGTCAAATTATGCAACTGATTCGCTTGTTTCTGCCAAATGCAGCATTGGTGTCGAGACGTTGGCCAAAAACGGCGTTGACGGATGCGAGATTGCCAGAAAAATTGCCCAGGCCAGCAGGGTGGCGCAACTTGATCCTTATCGTGCCGCAACTCATAACAAAGGCATCATGAACGGCATCGATGCTTGTGTTTTGGCCAGCGGAAACGATTGGCGCGCGGTTGAAGCAGGAGCGCACGCATATGCTGCCAGAAGCGGGAGATATCGCGGACTTTCAACGTGGAATTATGACGAAAAAAAGCAAGTCCTTGAAGGAGAATTGACGCTTCCGCTTGCGCTCGGATCGGTCGGCGGTTCGATTTCGATCGTGCCGCTCGTTTCGGTCAATCGGCAGATTTTGCAAAATGCAGATGCCAAAACGCTCGGAGAAATCGTTTGTTCTTTGGGGCTTGCGCAAAATCTGGCGGCTCTTTATGCATTAGTGACCGACGGTATCCAAAAAGGTCATATGCGGCTGCAGCTTAAATCATTGGCTAAAAGCGTCGGCGCAAC
>JBHADD010000128.1:0-10419 GCA_041854925.1 Ligilactobacillus sp.
GTAACACCCGCTGGCAACAATAAAGTAGCATACATCTCAGGCGTGTAAAACTTCACATAGTGCGTACTTTCAGGTCTGGTACCTACAAGAGACATATCTCCAAGGAGAATGTTAAAAAGCTGTGGTATTTCATCAAGCCGATACTTTCTGATAACAGATCCTACTCTTGTAATCCTGCTATCGTTAGATACAGTTACTTGAGTACCTATCTTGTCTGCATCGGCAACCATTGTTCGGAATTTGAAAATCCGAAACTTTCTACCATACTGCGTCACTCTCTCTTGACGATAGAAAACTCCACCCTTGGAATCCAACACTATAAGAATTGAAAGTACAAGCAACAAAGGAGACAGCAATACAATCAGTACCAAAGAAACAACAATATCGAATATTCTCTTCAGAAACAAGCTGAATTCCTTCTTCTTCAACTGATCATAATAAGGACGCAATGCATCTGTCTGCATATACTCCGGCAGCTGATTCCACTCTCTTAACATCTCTATCTCCTGTTTTACCGTAATTATCAGATATATTCCTTAACAATTCTGCTGAACTGCTCAATAACATAATCAACTTCTTCATCCGTAAGCTTCGTATGAAGAGGCAATGTAATCTCATTTGCAAAGTTTTCATATGCATTCGGATAGTCCTTGATATCAAAGCCTAAATTCTTATAAGCCGTCATCATAGGCAATGGCTTGTAGTGTACATTGCAGGCAACACCCTTTTCAGCCATCTTTGTGATGATTTCACTTCGCTGTTCAGATGTAATCCCCGGAACTCTGGTAATGTACAAGTGACCTGATGACTGATGCTCATCATTGTAATGATCAAGGACCTTAATGCCTAAAGGCTTGAATGCTGCATCATATTTGCCAATAATTTCTTTTCTTCTGGCAAGCAATCCTTTATAGCGTTTCATCTGTGCCAAGCCGATGCCTGCAACGACATCAGTCATATTGCACTTATACCAAGGTCCTACAATATCATATTCCCATGCGCCTAATTTAGTCTTAGCTAATGCATCCTTAGACTGTCCGTGAAGCGAGAACAATTGATATTGCTTGTACAATTTGTCACTGTCAATACCTTCGATATCACGCCAAACAGCGGCACCACCTTCAGCAGTCGTAAAGTTTTTGACAGCGTGAAAACTGAAGTTGCTAAAATCAGCAATGCTTCCGACCGGATTTCCATGATATGTTGCACCAAAGGCATGAGCAGTGTCGGCCATCACAATAACACGCCCGATTGCTTCCTGAAGTTTGTTTTCCGGATGAAAGAGGTGCTTCTTACTTTCAACAATAGAAAAGATTCTGTCATAATCACAAGGAACACCGCCAAGATCAACAGGAATGATAACTTTTGTCTTTTCCGTAATGGCATCAGCAAGCTTGTCATAATCCATCTCAAGAGAATCCTTCTGCGTATCTACAAGAACCAGTTTTGCTCCAACATGGCAGGCAACAGCCGCACTCGCCGTATATGTGTATGCACTTGTAATCACTTCATCGCCTTCATGAATACCTAAAAGTCTGAGCGTCATTTCGCCACAGGCTGTCTGAGAATTAAGACAGACTGCCCTGTTGACACCACACAATGCAGCAACTTCCTTTTCCAATTCCTTAGTTCTCGGGCCCGTTGTTATCCATCCGGAACGCAATGCTTCAGCTACTTCATTCACTTCTTCTTCAGTAATATCCGGTGGTGAAAACGGAATGTTCATAGGCATGTTCATTTTTATCCTTCTCCTTTATATTCAACAAGTATAGTATGCTTAATTCTGATAAATCTTCTCCTTACCCGTAGGGTGTGCTCCCACAGGATGGAATGTCGAAACCACTTTTTCCACTATTTCCACAATATCATCGCTGTTCTGATAACTTGCCTGGGAAAGGTCTTCAAGATTCCTGAAGAAGTTATCCATGTCAAATGGTATTGGCTGACCAATGAAAATCAGTTCGTTGGCAGTTTTCTTCAATCCTTCTTCCTTCATCAGCTTTTCTTCGTACAGTTTCTCCCCACTGCGAAGTCCCGTGTAGACAATTGGAATATCAACATCCGGCTCATACCCGGACAACTTGATCAGATTTCTGGCTAGAGTGTCAATGTTGACCGGCGATCCCATGTCAAGAACGAAGATTTCCCCGCCCTTCGCATATGTACCTGCCTGAAGAACCAGACTAACAGCCTCGGAGATTGTCATGAAGTAACGGATAATATCCGGATGAGTAACCGTTACAGGTCCTCCCTCTGCAATCTGCTTCTTGAAGAGCGGAATGACGCTGCCGTTACTGCCCAGGACGTTACCGAAGCGAACGGCCACAAACTTTGTCCTGGAAGTTTTCGGATGCACGTCCTTAAGACCGTCCTTTCTATGATCATGCAACAACGGAAGAGAATCGAAGTCGTTATTCTCGCTGATTCTCTCCATGCTCTGAATAACCATTTCGCACAGCCTCTTGCTTGCACCCATAATGTTTGTTGGGTTAACAGCCTTGTCCGTACTGATGAGAACGAACCTTTCAACATCATACTTAAGCGCCATGTAGGCAACCTTGTATGTGCCAACGACATTGTTCTTGATTGCCTCGTTGGGGCTTGTCTCCATCAGGGGAACATGCTTGTGCGCTGCGGCATGATAAACGATGTCGGGACGATACTTGTCAAAAATAATGTCCAGGCGACGGCTGTCACGAACGGACCCTATCAGCGTCACAAGATTGAGCTTATCGCCATACTTACGGACAAGTTCCTGCTGAATGGCATAGGCATTGTTCTCGTAAATGTCAAAGATAATGAGCTGCTTCGGATTATGTGCTGCAATCTGCCGGCATAATTCGCTACCGATTGATCCGCCACCACCTGTAACAAGGATGGTCTTGCCGGTAAGCTGCTTGAAGACCTCTACCATATCAACTTTAATGGGATCTCTTCCAAGAAGATCTTCAACATTGACAGCCTTCATCTTGCTCAATGAAACCTCACCATTGGCAAGCTGATATATGCCCGGCAGACTCTTCAATTCACACTTGGTTTCCTTGCAGATATTGAGGATATCCCGCTTGTCTTCGATTGAAGCCGACGGAATTGCAAACATGATCTGGTCAATACTGTACTTCTTAACGGCACTTAAGATTGCGTCGCGGCCACCGACGACAGGAACTCCTTCCATTTTCCGGTCCCACTTATTTGGGTTGTCATCAATGACACAGCACGCCTTGCCTGACATCCCCTGGGAATTGCGCATCTCCCTTAAAATCGTCTTGCCGGCAGATCCTGCACCGATTACCATGACGTTGTGAATTGCAGCATGATTGTTGTAGCGGCGATTACGCTCAAGATTGATGTATCTGTAACTGAATCTGATTCCGACAATCAGCGCAAACTGAATGAAGGCACCGAAGATGTAATATGACGCCGGCATTCTGGTAACCAGACAGGTCATGAAAAGTCCCTGGAAGATTGTCGTTACCACAGACGAGACGATGATTCTGTTAAGTTCATCAAAGCTTGCGAACTGCCACAAGCTGTTGTACAGTTTCAAGCAATGAAACACAATCAGCGTGAAGACTGTGTAGAATGGTGCAAACATGATGAAGGCATGCAGATACTCAGGGGGGATGCTTGAAATGCGCATGTCAAACCTGAGAAACAGCGCGGCAAAATAAGAAAAATTCACCGCAATAATGTCATAAACAACCAAGTACAAGGAAATCATTTTCCAATGTTCAAATTTCTTCTCTGAATCGTTTTTCATCGTCGTAATCTACCCTCTCCGCCATCGCATAATACTGTAATGACGCTGTTTTTCAACAACGTCACTGCAAATAACATCAGTTAAAAAAACAAAAACCTCTTTTTCTTCCTGACAGGCGAATAGTCACGTGCCGTCACGTAATCGCCATTAACCAATTTTTCGGCATTGCTCTCAAATTCAACTGCCTTTTCTTCCCCAAAATCTTCAGCAATCTGGTACAATGCTTCGCTCAAAACAAACTTTCTACCCGGCAAGCTGTGAGCATCGGAAGCAACGACTTGAACAAGATTGTGTTCAACCATGTCATGCGAAATCTGCGCAACATGCTCGCCAAATCCTCCAACGTAGCTTGTTGCGGTGACCTGTGCCAAGGCACCGTTTGAGATGAAGTCATATAAGATGTCCAAATTGTCCTGGATCTTTTTGTTTCTTTCAGGATGAACGATTACAGGAATCGTTCCCTTGCGCTTCAAATCAAAAATCAGCTGTTCCGCATAGCCCGGAACGTCACCATGCGGAAATTCCAACAACATGTAGCGTTTCTGCTCATCGATGCCCAAAAGATCATCGTAACGCTCAACCAGATCACCGTTGATGTGAACTTCCTGACCGGCAAAGACCGTCAACGGGATATCCCTGTTGTCAAGTTCGGCCTGAAAATCATCACAGACTTTGATGACGTCATCTTTGTGATTGACATAGTCATTGTCAAGATGATGCGGCGTCGCCAAAATATGCGTCACGCCGTCCGCAACCGCTGCTTCAGCAAGTTTTAGAGACGTTTCTAAATTTTTGGAACCATCATCAATCCCGGGAAGGATGTGACAATGCAGGTCAACAATCTTGTCAAATCGCATTATTTCTTGTCTTCTTTCCCATAATATCCATAGTAGCCGTAATATCCATAATAGCCGCTGCCGGATGCCCCTTTGACGTCATTGAAAATCGTACCGATAATTTTGGCATTGACGTGATTCAACAAGCCGACTGCCTGACGCAAAGCTTCTTTTTCAGTTTTGCCTTCTCGAACCACAAGCACCGTCCCATCAACACGAGTCGCAATCAGTTGGGCATCGGTTACGCTCAATAGCGGCGGGGCATCATAAATCACAAGATCAAAGTTAGCTTCCAAAGCCTTAATCAAGCCGGCCATTTTTCGCGATCCAATCAATTCTGACGGATTGGGAGGCACCGGACCGCTCGGCATAACGCTCAGGTTATCAACCGTCGTCTTATAAATCACGGCATTTGCCGGCATGTCTTTTTCCGTCAAAAAGTTCGTCAAGCCCTTCGGATCAGCAATGCTGAACGTTGCATTCAGCGTTGGACGTCTCAAGTCGGAATCGACCAGCAACGTTTTCTTGCCTTGACGAGCAAACGAAACGGCCAAGTTGACCGCAACGGTCGATTTGCCTTCCGAAGCCATCGATGACGTCAGCATGATTGATTTGAATTGTTCGTCAGCACTAGAAAATTCGATGTTCGTGCGAATCGTATTGAACTGTTCCGTGTTGGCCGAACCTGATTTGGACACGGTGATCATGCGAACGCCGTAATCCATTGTTGTAGTTTCAAGATGTTTCTTCTTTTTCTTAAACAATGACATTTCATACCTCCGCTAATCTAAACGCGACGACGAACACGACGTTCATCGCCATTTTCCGGAACGCTTTCGTTCTTTTCAATGATTTTGACCAAGCCGTAATCCTGGTTGTCGCTGCTGATGTGGTAAATGGCGCCAAGATTCGTCAAACCGAGTTCCTTGGTCAAGAAGTCCGTATCCTTGACGGTCGTGTCACGAAGTTCTTTGATAACGGCAATCGCAACGCCAATTATTATCCCAATAATTAAACCTAAAACAGAATTAACCATTTTTCTTGGCGAAACGGGGTTCGTATTGACCGTTGCCTTCGTAACGACGGTAACGTTATCGATTTTCATCATTGTCTTGATCTTTTTAGCGAAAACTTTACCGATCGTATTGGCAAGATCTGCGGCCGTATAGGCATTCGTGTCGGTTACGGTCACGCTCAGCACCTGTGAGTTGGTTTGATTCGTAATCGACATCGATTTCTGCAAAGTACCGACGGATCCTTGATAGTTGTCGCGTTCTCTGACTTCTTTGACGACAGGAGCCAAGATGACTGATTTTTTCAAGACATCCATATAAGTATTGATTGCCTGCAAATCGGCCTGTTGTGCCGTGTACTGCATCTGGGTGTTGTCTGCTTTTTGATTGACCAAAATATCGATCGTCGAACTGTACTTCGGAGTCATCAAAACAAAGGTCGCAAATACGGACACCAGCAATCCTGCGATGCCCCAGATGATAATGCTGACAATGCTTTTCTTGACTGCTCCGAACAGTTGAGATAAATCAATAATTACCTCTTTGTTGTTATCGTCATTCATTTTTATTCTCCTTGTATTGTAGAGTATCTTTTCATAATTCTAACATAATTTCTTTAACAGATAACATCAATATATCATTAATGGGATTTTTGAACATATCTACTTAATTAAAAATATTTTAAAGCTTACCTAAATTCAAAAGTACCTCTCCCAGCTGCAATGTGAATAACCTCACCATCAATCATTTTTCCAACATCGCTTACGATAATTGATTCTATAAGTTTTGGCAGAAATTTTTCCGATTTATAAATAGCAACAATCGTTGTAACTTTTTCCATCATATAATATGTAATTAACAATGCTAACATTGTGACCTTTTTTCTCAAATAATATTGCAATGCTATCGCCTGCAAATTTGTACCATAATTTGATCCAGTAAACTATGTTATTATTCTTATTTTCATTTTTTTATCGCCTTCCTATGAACCGAGTCTTTAAATTTACCAAAAATAGCAATAATATCATTCAAATATAAAATCACTATCACTACTGAAATAAACGTCTCACAGATAAATATACTTTTATCAATTGATTCTAACAACAGTGCACTAGCTTGAATCACCAGGAATGCATAACTTATTAAATCTCTTGCCAAATTAATTTTAATTCTAATATATCTTTTTGAATGCCAATACCGTAAAGCCCATACTTCAAAGTAAGAAATAGCTGTTGCTACAGAGGCACCCAAAACACCTATAATTGGTGTAAGAATTAAATTCAATACTATATTTGTTACCGCACCATAAATGGTTGACTTTGCAAAAATTTTTGAGTCCTTAACCGCTGTGAAAAATCCGCCAATATATCCCGATATTGCTCCAAATAATATAGCTATAGTCAACCAAGGAACATATTTCCAAGCAATATAAAAATCTTTTGCATATAAAAATTTAGCTAAAAGCTTATCAGAACTTATTATTATAGAACATAAAATGACCATACCACAATTATACGCCCTATATATGTTGGCAAAAAAGCCATCTCTATCATCCGGATCGAAATCTTTAACCGCAGATAATGACCAAGCTTGATTGAATATTACTTGAAAAACATTCAGAATTGATGGTATTTTTGTGGCAACGGAATATATTCCGTTTTCGGCAAGCCCACAGAAAAAAAGCACAATGTATCTATCAGATGCATTGATGACCCACCATGCAATGCTATTTGAAATCAATGGTACGCTATACTTGGTTAATATCTTTTCTTCGTTGGAAAAATTACCATCCCACTCTATATCATGTATTACATGTGCTTTAATAATCAAGTATAAGCACTGAAAAATCGGACCTATGATGTTGGCTAAAAAATAACCTGGTAATCCAAAATGAAAAACGATCAAAAAAATAATGTTCAAGAATATAGTAATGGCAGAGGATATCACACTTGATACAGATAAATCAGATATCTTATCTATCCCTCTAGCATACATGGTTATAATCCCAGATAGCGACTGTGCTAAAAACATCAAAAAGAAATAAAACGAGAATTGCTTTACAACTGCACTAAAATCTATCACATAATTGCATACTAAAATGCCGCTTACCAACAAGTTTGATATTAGCAAATATTTTGTCGCAACAGTCACTATTGCTTTTTTGCTATACCTAGCATCCATGGAAAATCTCATTACTGCATCTTGAATATTAAGCGTCAATATTGGTGACAATACAACTATTGTAATATTGAACAAATCATAAGTTCCATATTCAGCCGTAGTTAAAACATTTGTATACAATGGTACCAAGAAGAAACTGAGTAACTTAGTTGCAAAATTACTTAGCGTCAACAATCCAATATTTTTTAACAAATACTTATATCGATTCAATGAATAATTCCCACCTCAACAGATTTGTCAACACCCCAAAGAAAGATTAGATTTTAAAAAGCTTGCTTTTGATAAATTTAATCGTATTAAAAAAACCTATTCTTTGAATTTTATTAATAATACTTATTGGAAAAATAAAGAATTTCTTAATTTTATATTCTACTGGATGCTTACTTCTATCACAGTTCTGAATACTATTAATGACATCATCTAATTTGCTATGCCATGACGCATTATACAGATGCATCGCAACTGTTTCCCTGGTTTTTTTAATTTTCTTCGTTTCATAATCCAACGGGCAAAAATACTCAGGCGGATACACAGTTACATTGTCATTTTCCCAGATGTTTCTGCCACTATATTCGTAACCAATTTTTAAAAGAGGCATTGTATTCTTTCGTGGACATGGTTCTATGTTATAGGAACCATCTTGCAAAAAGAAATTTTCTTCTAAATACTCTTTCAACATATCGAATACAACCGGATTATTTTTTTCAGCCCCAAATCCAAGGCCTGTATTAACATAACCATTCGTTTCTTCAGCCAAAAAACATTTATCTCCTAGGAAAGAATCCAAATTATTCAATAATTCAACATCAGTATCTAAATATATTCCACCCTCATTATATACAATATATAATCTGGCAAAATCACTGACAAAAGCCCATTCTTTAGCACTATATGCTTCTTTGACAAAATCACAACAATTCAAATCAAAATTATTTTCATTCCATTCTTTAATGGTATAATCCGGGCAATACCTTTTCCAACTATTTATGCACTTCTGAACATTTTCAGGTAATTTTTCCCCTCCAAACCAACAGTAATGTATTACTTTAGGTATCAAGATAATATCCTCCAATTTCTAAATAAAATTTGAATTTTTTATACTTGACGATCCACCTCATATGTAGATTACAAACAGCCAATCAAATTATCGATTATTATATAACTGTAATGCAATGCAAATAATTGGTAACGCATTATCGATAATCCTTCTAATTTTTACCAAAATCTTATAAAAAATATTCTACCACATAATAATATGGAAAGTAGGGTAAATTTGCCCTACTTTAATTTCAGCATTCATAAATATTATTCAATGTTACATTTTAGTTCACAATTTATTTATATCAAACACTAACTAAAAGGAGTATCATTATAGGTGAAATAAGGGTTATCGACATTTAAAGGTTGCGGTTACAAAAAGGAGTGGTATATATGAAAAAAGAATTGAAGCTTTTCGGAATTTTGCTTGTTTCAGGCTTGATTTTAGGGGCTTGCTCAAATCAAAAAAAAGATGAAAAAACTTCAAACGAAAGCGAAAAAACAAGTTCGGTATCGTCAGTCAAGACAAAAAAATCTCAAGAAAAGTCACAATCATCAAGTTCTGTCAAAAAAGATGCCTCAAGTTCCAATACTGGTTCAGTTTCTGACG
The DNA here is from genome assembly GCA_041854925.1 of Ligilactobacillus sp. Taxonomy (GTDB): domain Bacteria; phylum Bacillota; class Bacilli; order Lactobacillales; family Lactobacillaceae; genus Ligilactobacillus. The sequence continues at coordinate 9,439 of JBHADD010000128.1, forward strand.
CTTCTTCGAGTTCCGGCTCAAACTTCGAGGCAAGAGAAACATCAACGTCTTCTCCGACACTGGATTTGAACAACAAACGATTATCAGAACTTAATGCTTCAATACGAAATAACTTAGGGAACATCTTGCTTCCGAGCTCAAACGGACTCGATTCGGCACCCGGATATTTGAACATGCGCTATAACGGCGATGCGAACAACTTCTCCGTTGACTACATCGTAAGCTACAGCCCATACGGATTGAATGCCGGTGCAATCAGCGGACACGTGCCTTACGCAACGTTTGTCAAAAAGACTTATGACAGCGAGAGCGCAGCCGCAAACGACGTGCCTTACCAGTCAGCAGACAGCTCAAGCGGATTGCCGACGGTCAATCTTGGACACGGCATCAGCGGTGTCATGGACTCGGGTGCGGGACAACGCTACTTGCAATGGAACGAAGGCAGATGGTCATTCGTCGTTCATGCGAGCGCAGTCGTTGGCGAAGATCCTGTTCCGACAGCACAACACGTCGTTGACCTACTTGAACGATACTACCTGCCGGCACCAAGCACAAAAGGCGGCGGACAGCTTGAAGCAACCGCCAGCGAAAACGTACTGACGTGGAACAAGGGCAACGTTTTGTATACGTTGAAGGGAAAGAATATCGATACGCTGGTCAAGATGGCTGCTAGCGTGAAATGATGAAGATTAATAGGAAGCGCTGCGACGGGGTCGGGGCGCTTTTTTGTGCGTTGGGGAGCGGACGTTGTATTATTATGAGGAAATGTGTGGGAAAATTGCAAAAAACGCCAAAATAATGTTGAAAATAGGATTTAAGAAGCATATGATAAGCATAGGAAAGCATTTTAAAAGGAGGTCATCATATGCTGATTCAATTTACTGTCGAGAATTTCTCATCCATCAGAGACAAAGTTTATTTGAGCCTTGAGCCTTCAAGAACCAAAGAGCATTCTGAAAACATCATAAAAAAAGGAAAGTA
>JBHADD010000129.1:0-3087 GCA_041854925.1 Ligilactobacillus sp.
CGCAAAAAGCTTGAAGAACTCAATGAAAAATTGAGCCAGTCGCAAACAGAGCGTGAGCGGCTTGAAAAAGAGCGGTCTGATTCGAAAAAGGCTTTTGATGAAATTTCATTGGAGTATGCCAAAAAAGAACAGGAAAAAAGCGTATATGATGCTGATTTGGCAAATAGCCACATCAATGAAGCAAAGTTTTTGGAGGAAAAGAGAGCGGCTCAAGCCAAACTTGAAAGGCTTGAGGAAAAAATCAAGTCAAGTCAAAATTTGCTTGAAGAAAAAAGCGCATTTCAAAAAAACAAGGCATCGGAACAGGCTAAGCTTGATGCAAAAATCGCTGAAGATTCCGGTCGACTTGCCGTTTTGACCGAAAGAATTCAATCTCTTTCGATTCGCGTCAAAGAAAACGAGTTTCAGGTCGCTCAAGCAGATGAACGGATTGAGAAAAACAACGAAAGAATCAGACAGCTTGAAAATGAAAGCAAAAACATGGTCCTTTCAAAAGATGAGCTCATCGAAAAGTCTAAGGAAGCAGATGAACGTTGCTCGAAATTGGAAGAAGAAGTTTCAAAGATGAAAGCAGAGCGAACCGTTCTGCATGAAAACGTCAAAAAATCAGAAACTGAACTGACACGGGCCAATGAGCTTTTACGGGCGGCAATGGACGAAAAAAGCACGCTTTCTGCTAAAGACGGCAGTTTGCAGGCGACGCTGCGTCAAAATCTTGACGAGTTGGCTGAACATTATGCGATGACTTATGAATCTGCCGAGCAGAAAAATACCGAAGATGATCTTGATTTTGTCAAGAAGAAGGTCAAACTCTTAAAACTAGGAATCGATGAGTTGGGTGACGTCAACGTTAATGCGATTGCGCAATTTGAAGAAGTCAATGAACGCTACGAATTTTTGCGACAACAACAAGACGATCTGTTGGAAGCAAAAGAGCAGCTGATGCTCAGCATGGAAGAAATGGATGAAGAGGTTAAAAAGCGTTTTAAAGTCACGTTTGACAAGGTATCCTCTGCATTTACCGAAATCTTCCCGGAAGTCTTTGGCGGCGGGCACGCTGAACTGAGCCTGACCGATTCTCAAAATCTGCTGGAAACCGGGATTGAAATCATGGCAGCACCGCCAGGAAAGAAATACAGGCAGTTGAGTCTTCTTTCGGGCGGTGAGCGTTCTTTGACGGCAATCGTGCTGCTGTTTGCGATTTTAAAGGTCAAGCCCGTTCCGTTTGCGATTCTTGATGAAGCGGAAGCGGCATTGGATGATGCAAACGTCGCGCGTTATTCGCAGTATCTGCGTAAATTTGACGGGCAAACGCAATTCATCGTGATTACGCACCGAAAAGGCACGATGATGCAGGCTGATGTTTTATATGGCGTTACGATGCAAGAGTCGGGTGTTTCAAAAATGGTTTCCGTATCGCTTGACGATTACGACTAATATGGAAGGAATGACTGAAATGGGATTTTTTGATAAGCTGAAAAAAGCTTTTTCTTCTGAACCGGAAAAAGAAGAAAACGAAGAGAAGAAAGTTGCAGAAAACGTTGAAGATAAAGCGGAAACGGAAACGACAGACACCAATGCCGAAGATTCTGCTGAAGAAACGCCAAAAGCTGAGCCCGTTGAAAAAGCAGCTCAACCAGAGCCTGAGCAAGCGGATGAAAAGACTCATGAAGCAGATGGCAAAACAGAGCCGGCGCAATCCGCTTCAACACCTGTTTTGAACGAAAAGACGGAAGAAGAGCGCTATGAAAAGGGACTTGCCAAGTCTCGCAAAGGCTTTGGCGCAAAAATCAATGCGCTGCTTGCAAATTTCAGGCACGTTGATGAAGATTTTTTTGATGATTTGGAAGAGACGCTGATTGAAGCAGACGTTGGTTATGAAACCGCCATGAATATCAGTGATGAATTAAGAGATGAGGTCAAGCTCAGAAATGCCAAAAAGAAGTCGGACGTTTCGGATGCAATCATTGAACGCTTGGTGAACCTGTATGAAGAAAGTGGCAAGGATGAGGACAACGACCTGCATTTTGCCAAACAGGGACCAACGGTCTTCTTGTTCGTTGGTGTCAACGGCGTCGGCAAGACAACGACGATCGGGAAATTGGCCCATCGCTATAAAGAAGAAGGCAAAAAGGTTCTTTTGGCTGCCGGCGATACGTTCAGGGCAGGAGCAATCGAGCAATTGGCCGAATGGGGCAGAAGAGTCGGGGTCGACGTTGTCAAAAAACCTGAACAAAGCGATCCGGCAGCCGTTGTTTATGATGCGGTCGTCAAAGCCAAGCAAGAAAATTACGATATTTTGCTCGTTGATACGGCAGGACGTCTGCAAAACAAAGTCAATCTGATGAAGGAACTTGACAAGATCAAACGCGTCATCACGCGCGAAGTGCCCGATGCTCCGCACGAAGTTCTGCTTGCGCTTGATGCGACGACAGGTCAGAATGCGCTGACGCAGGCCAAACAGTTCAAAGAGGTAACGGACGTTACGGGAATCGTTTTAACAAAGCTTGACGGAACGGCTCGCGGCGGCATCGTGCTTGCGATCAGAAACGAATTGAAGCTCCCTGTCAAGCTTGTCGGCCTTGGCGAGCAAATGGATGACTTGCGCGACTTTGATCCGCAAGAATTTGTCATCGGATTGTTCAAGGGACTTGTTGCAAAGGACAGGTGATCTTTTGTGGCGATCGAAAAAACCAATCGAATCAATGCTTTGTTTGATTTTTACGAACCTCTGCTGACCGAAAAGCAGATGACTTATATCGCGCTTTACTACAGAGATGATTATTCTTTGGGAGAAATTGCGGAAAATTTTGAAGTTTCAAGACAAGCGGTATATGATAATATCAGGCGAACAGAAAAAATTCTTGAAGAATATGAGGAAAAATTGGGATTGTATCGCCAATTTGAACAGCAGAGTCAAAAAACGGACGAAGTTTTGGATTATGTCAAAAGCAAATATCCGGATGACAAGAAGCTGATCGAATTGGTCGAAAATCTTGAAAACATGGAAGAATAAAAAAGCAGGAGGCCCTTATGGCATTTGAAGGTTTAACCGAACGTTTGCAAAATGCAATCAGCAAACTGAAA
>JBHADD010000130.1:0-4626 GCA_041854925.1 Ligilactobacillus sp.
GAGCGCTATCGAGATGTTGCTTAAAATGTATTTTAAGACAGGAACTGATAAGCGCGACCTCCGTTTTTGAAGGTCGTGCTTTTTGCGCTGAAGTTAAGATCTCCTCTGAATTTTGTATGGGAGGAATTTTAAATGACAGAAAACAATCAGGTCAAGCGTTCGCTCAAGACAAGACATTTGTCGATGATAGCGCTTGGAGGAAGCATTGGCACGGGTCTGTTCGTTGCCAGCGGGAGCGCGATTTCGACTGCGGGTCCCGGTGGAGCTTTGGCAGCTTATCTGGGGATCGGAATAATGGTGTATTTTTTGATGACGTCTCTTGGAGAAATGGCGACCTATCTGCCGATTACCGGTTCATTTGCGGAATATTCGAAAAGATTCGTCGATCCGGCGCTCGGATTTGCGATGGGGTGGAACTATTGGTTCAATTGGGCGATTACGCTTGCCGTTGATATTTCGACAGCATCGCTTGTTTTGAAGTTTTGGTTTCCGCAAGTTCCTGGCTGGATCTTCAGCTTGTCAGCATTGGTAATAATTTTTTTGATAAATGCACTTTCGGTCAAGTCGTTTGGTGAGGCCGAATACTGGATGGCGCTCATCAAAGTGATTACCGTCATTGTCTTTTTGATCGTTGGGTTGCTGACGATTATCGGCATTTTAGGCGGACACGCCGTATTTCTCGAAAACTTTGCCTATAAAAATGCTCCGTTTGTCGGCGGGATTCCGACGGTCTTGAGCGTCTTCGTCGTTGCCGGCTTTTCATTTCAAGGGACCGAACTGATCGGAATTACGGCCGGTGAGACGGAAAATCCGGAAAAAAGCTTGCCAAAAGCCATCAAGCAAGTTTTTTGGCGAATTTTGCTTTTTTACATTCTTTCGATTTTCGTGATTGCCTGCCTGATTCCATATACCAGTCCCAATCTGCTCGGATCGAGCGCTTCAGACATCACGATCAGCCCGTTTACGCTCGTATTCAGGCGTGCCGGTCTTGCATCTGCCGCTTCAGTGATGAATGCGGTCATTTTGACGTCGGTTCTTTCAGCAGCGAACTCCGGAATGTATGCTTCAACCAGAATGTTGTTCGCGTTGGGGATTTCCGGTGATGCTCCGAAAATGTTTTCTCGCGTCAACGACCGTGGGATTCCTGTTTTTGCTTTGCTTGGAACGACATTTGTCGGTCTTTTGACGTTTCTTGCAAGTATTTTTGGAACCAGAATCTACACGTTTTTGGTAAATTCGAGCGGTTTGTCAGGGTTCATCGCCTGGATCGGAATTGCAATTGCGCATTATCGTTTCCGACGGGCTTTCATTGCACAGGGGCATGATTTAAGCGAACTTAAATATCATGCAAAATTGTTTCCGTTCGGGCCGCTGCTTGCGCTTGGCCTATGCATCCTGGTCATGGTCGGCCAAGATCTCAAGTCTTTTGCAAATTTCGATTGGCAGGCAATCAGCGTAACGTACATGTCGATTCCGATTTTTTTGGTGCTTTTCTTCTATTACAAGCTCAAGCACAAAACCAAACTGATTCCGTTGGATGAGATCGATTTGACGCCGCACGATATCAAAAACGAATAGATTTTATCGAAATGCATGACTGAAATTTAATTTGGGATTTTCATTGCCTTTTTTCATTGCCTTCGGTCGCCCAAAGCTTGCGTACGGTGTCATGAGCGTTCGGCTCCACACCTTGCTAATCAGGTTCAGACCAGCAACAAGGCTCATGATAAGTTCGTGCCGCGTCGTGACTGCGCTTACGCTGATCACTCGCGTCCCTCCTTATCTACCGCCTTGTTGAGCGGCTGGTCTCCACACCTTGCATAATCAGGTTTCGCCTCACAGCCCCCTTGTCCCAAGCACACTTGCTCGGGCAAGACAGCTTACCCGTCGCAAGCGCGACTTGGATACGCGGGATCTGAGCGTTCGGCTCCACACCTTGCTTTTTTATCCCCATCATACTATAATAACAATTAAGCAATAATCGAAACATCTGAGTTCGCCATAAGTAGGTCATACAGAGAAGTGAAGCAGCTGAGAATCACTGACCGAAACTCCAGCGTTCGTTGAATGGGCAGGTAATTCTGCACGGGAGATCGTTAATTCTGAGAGTGCGGCCGCATGGTCGAACTTGGGTGGTACCGCGAAATGAGTCTTTTCGTCCCAAACAGAGGGATGAGAAGGCTCTTTTTTTCGATTATATGAAAAACAGGAGGAATAAACATGTTAGACATCAAAATGATCCGTCAAAATACTGACGAAATTAAGGAACGTCTCGCAACGCGCGGCGTCAAGGCAGAAACAATCGATGCTTTGCTTGAAAAAGACAAGCGTCGCCGCGAATTGCTGGTTGAAACGGAAGGACTGAAGCAAAAGCGCAACGAAGTATCTGCAGAAATTGCCAATGCCAAGCGCAATAAGCAGGATGCAACCGACGCAATCAAAGAAATGCGTGAAGTTGGAGCAAAAATCAAGTCTTTGGACGAGGAACTCGAAAAAGTAGAAGCAACGGTCAAGGATATGGCTTCTCGCTTGCCTAACCTGCCGAACCCGACGATTCCGGTTGGCCCGGATGAAAGTGCCAACGTTGAATTGCGCAAAGTAGGCACGCCGCGTGAGTTTGATTTTGAACCAAAGGCACACTGGGATATCGGTGAAGACCTCGGAATTCTTGATTTTGACCGCGGAGCAAAGGTTTCAGGCGCACGTTTCGTTTACTATAAAGGATTGGGTGCCCGTTTGGAACGCGCCGTTTACAACTTCATGCTTGATGAGCATGCAAAAGAAGGCTATACGGAAATGCTTCCACCGTATATCGTAAATGCTCAGACAATGTACGGAACGGGACAATTCCCCAAGTTCAAAGAAGACGTTTATCAAGTCAACGGAGAAGACATGACGTTGATTCCGACGGCCGAAGTTCCGCTGACGAACTATTACCGCGATGAAGTTATTCCAATGGAAAAGCTTCCGGTATACTTTACTGCGCTTACGCCATGTTTCCGTTCGGAAGCCGGCAGTGCCGGTCGTGATACGCGCGGCTTGATTCGCATGCATCAGTTCAATAAGGTCGAGATGGTCAAGTTTTCAAAGCCCGAAAACTCATATGATGAACTTGAAAAGATGACGCAAAATGCCGGAAACATTATGGAAAAACTCGGTTTGCCATATCATGTGATTACGCTTTCGACTGGCGACATGGGCTTTAGTGCCGCAATGACTCATGACCTTGAAGTCTGGATGCCTGCTCAAAACAAGTATCGCGAAATTTCTTCCTGCTCAAACTGTGAAGATTTCCAAGCGCGCCGTGCTCACATCCAATATCGAGATGAAAACGGCAAACTGCATTTCGTTCATACTTTAAATGGCTCAGGACTCGCCGTTGGTCGTACGGTAGCCGCAATTTTGGAAAACTACCAAAACAAGGACGGTTCTGTTACGGTTCCGGAAGCACTTCGTCCATACTTGGGCGGTCTGGAAAAGATTACGAAGGATTAATCTGTAAAATGCAGAGCTGGGGGGGCAAATTTGCCCCCTGTTTTTAGTTTGGAGGAAATATTTAATGACTGAATTTTATCTGATAAGGCACGGCAAAACCGTTTTTAATCAAGAAGGCCGCTTTCAAGGTGGGAAAAAAGACTCGGCATTGCTTAAACAAAGCATTGAAGACGCTGAAAAAGCCGGTGAATATCTTAAGGGAACTCATTTTGAGGCTTTTTTCTCCAGTCCGATGGGACGCTCAAAGCAAACGGGTAAAGCGGTTCTTGAAGGAATGGGACTGGGAGATGTTTCGATTGACACGATTGAAGGATTTCGCGAGTTTGATTTCGGAAATTGGGATGGAGATCTGGTGTCTGAACATGAAAAAAGCAATGAATTCGAAACGTTCTTTAAAGATCCTGAAAATTTTGTGCCGATTGAGATGCAAGGTGAAGATTATCATCAGTTTGTAGGCAGAATCCAACATGCTGCTGAAAAAATCCATCTTGAATACCCGAACGGAAAAGTGCTGATATTTGCGCATGCTTTGGTGAATACTTTTTTGGTAAAAACGCTGCTCGGTGAAAATCTGAATAAAATCAGGGCTGAAGGTTTGGTTGATAATACCTCGTTGTGTATTTTAAAAACGAACAATTTTGCTGATTTCAAGCTGAAAATGTGGAATAATACGGATTATTTAAAGTGAAAGATAATTAATGATCCTATATTTACAAAAAACAAACTAAATTTAAAAAACTTGTTGACGATTAAGCAAAACGTTGGTATCATAGTATCTGTTGTTAAGTTCTTGAGAGATTGTTTCAAAAAAGTTATTGACATTGTTTAATTAACTTGTTACAATAATCAAGTTGTCACTTAATGATTTCTTATCGGGAACTTGATTCTTTTTGGTAAGAAAATTGAATTAATTTTGTTGACTGCTAAAAAAGTTGTTGACATTATGAATAATCAGTGGCAAACTTAAGAGGTTGCGTTAGGCAACATCTTAGAAGTAGATCTTTGAAAACTGAACAAAGTTTCGATAAGCAAATGTGCAGGGCTTCTTGTTTCAAACAAGAGCAACAATATTTGCGAAGTCAATTCGCTAGTAAATTTTGAGTCACAAACTATAAATTGAGAGTTTGATCC
>JBHADD010000131.1:0-7867 GCA_041854925.1 Ligilactobacillus sp.
ATTTTACACAACTGACATCGTATCAGATTGAATCTTTTGTGTCAAGACCATTTTGTGTTTTTGAGCAAGACTTTGACAAATTCGGAAAGTGATGTTTCGTCTTCTTTGCTGAAACGATCTTTGGAAGGAGAATCAATGTCCAAAACACCGATCATTTGATTGTCTTTGATCAAAGGAATGACGATCTCAGAATTTGAGGCAGAGTCGCATGCAATGTGTCCCGGAAATTCGTGGACGTTTGCGACGCGCAGGACTTTTCTTTGTGAAAACGCAGTGCCGCAGACACCGGTGCCGTTTTTAATGTGCATACAGGCAACTTTCCCTTGAAACGGTCCAAGATACAATGAATCGGTTTGTTCGTCGTAAAGGTAAAAACCGGCCCAATTGACGTCTTTTAAGCTACTGTACAGGAGTGCCGATGCATTTGCCAGATTTGAAACGGGGTTATGTTCATTGAACAAAAGTGCTTCAAGTTGTTTCGACAACAGATTATCGGTCATAATTATGAGGCCTCCAAGCGGTTATTTTTTATGTATCCTATGTTATAATATAAGCAATTGCATTTAAATGCAAATTCGATGATTGGAAAGTAAGGGGCGGAATTCACATGATGATGGCGATTTTAACGACGATCATTGCCTTGGCGGTGGTGCTTTACGCTGCAGCAATGGTTTTCAAACGACGATATAAGACGCGGGCAGAAGAAATAAGAAATCAAGTTGAAAGCATTGAAAAAGCATCATTGGATGCGTATTTTGCCAAGCTCAGCAGGATGACTCTTTCAGGCGATAGTCTGACGGAAGTTGAAAACATGGACAAATCATACCATTATCTGATGAATCGACGTTTGCCGGAGATTATCGAGGAATTGGATGAAATTGACGAACAGATTGAAGGATATCATGTTTTTTTGGCTAAAACGGGACTTGAAGCAACTAAGAAAAAGACCATGGACGCAATTTCTCAGTATCGCGAACTGTCGGCAAAGGTTTCAGGAATTAAAAAACAGGCTGAAAGTCATCAGGAGGCCGTCACGGAACTTAAGGACAAATATCAGCGAATCAGAAAGATTTTGCTGACAAAGAATTTTTCGTATGGTCAAAGCATTGATGCCTTGGAATCAAGCATGCAAAATCTTGAGAATCTTTTTGAAGACTATATGAAGGTGCTTGAAACGGGCGATTTGAAGAAAACGGATGAAATACTCGCAGAACTTCGGCAAAAAACGCGCGTGCTTGAAACAGCTCTTGATAAAATTCCGCCAATCTACAAGAACTACAGGAACGTTTATCCGGAACAGATGACAGAAATCAAAGAAGCCGTCAGAAAGATGAAAGAAGAACGATATGGGTTTGAGTTTGACCCTGAAAAGATCATTTTTGATACGGATGGCCAAATAAAACAGCTTGATGATGAACTTGCAAAAATCGAAGTTGGAAATTGCGAATTACTCGACAACAAGATTTATGAAAATATCGAAAAATTGTATGATGCAATCGAAAAAGAATATAATGCCAAACTTCGCTTTGACAAGCGACTTTCCTATTTCAAAGACTTCATGGAACACGCTCGCAAACAAGAACACGAACTGCTGATAGAGTTGGATCGACTTTCAATGAATTACGTATTCAATCACAATGAACCGGAAAACGCGCATAGTTTGGACGATACGCTGAAACGTATCGAAAAATGGTATCAGGACTATGAGAACCGTGCTGAAGAAACGAGCATCTGTTATTCCGAATATTACTCGCGGATGCTTGAAAATTTGAAGAATCTGGCTGATATTGAAAAACGACAAAAAGAAATTTTCGACAGCGTGACATCGCTTTTCAAGGATGAACAAGATGCAAAACAGGCCATTCAGAATTTTGATGCTGAGATGCATCGTTTGAAACGATCGATCGACAATCTCAATTTGCCCGGCCTTTCCAACGAATATCAGCAGTATTTCTTGAAAGTTTCAACTGAAATCGTTGATTTGGCAAACGATTTGGGCAAGATTCAAGTCGATATGGATCAAATTGAGCATGATTTGATCAATACTCAATCCGATCTTGACGTTTTGGAGAAAAAGACTCAGGAAATAATCGATGCGTCAACATTGGCCCAAGAGTGCATCCAGTATGCCAATCGATATCGAGGCGAGTCAGAAGAAGTGGCCAATGCACAAAAAGAAGCAATCAGACTGTTTGAAAAGTGCGATTACATAAAATCGCTTGACACGATTGCGCATATTTTGGAAAAAGTCGATGAAAACTCGTATTACAGAATTGAAGCAAGCTATAAGAAAAAGAGTAAATATCAAAGTTAGATGCGAAAAAATCGGAAATTTTGCTTTATAAGGGTGACAATTGCGTCATCCTTTTTTGCTTGTATTTTGATAGTTGATTGGTTAGAATTAAAAGGAATGTCAATGTAAAAGAGAGGGTATGCAGAAAATGTACTTTGACAATAGTGCAACGACAAAAATAGATCCGCAAGTTTTGCAAACGTATCAGACGGTTTGTGAAAAAGTTTGGGGCAATCCCTCATCTTTGCATAATCTGGGAGAACATGCATTTAATCTGCTTGAACAGGCAAGAAAGCAGGTTGCAGATTTGATCGGAAGAAAGCAAGATGAGATTTTCTTTACTAGCGGCGGAACTGAAAGTGACAACTGGGCAATCAAAGGAACTGCCATTGAAAAGCATATTTACGGGAAACATTTAATCACGTCAAGCGTTGAGCACCCTGCCGTCATCAATACGATGAAGCAATTAGAAAAGCTCGGTTTTGACGTGACCTATCTTCCGGTTGACAAGGAAGGTCGAGTTAGCTGCGAGGATTTAAGAAAAGCAATCAGGAAAGATACGATTCTTGTTTCAATCATGGCGGTCAATAATGAAGTCGGATCCATTCAGCCAATTGATGAGATTGCTGAAGTTTTGAAAGATTATCCTAAAATTCATTTTCACGTCGATGCCGTTCAGGCGGTCGGAAAGGGTCTTGGCAAGATGCTTAAAAACGAGCGGATAGACCTGATGTCATTTTCCGGTCACAAATTTCATGCACCGCGCGGGATTGGATTCATGTATAAAAAAGAAGGCAGAATGATTGCTCCGCTATTGACGGGCGGTGGACAAGAAAAAAACCTGCGCAGCGGAACCGAAAATCTGCCTGCGATTGCGGCAATGGCAAAAGCTTTGAGACTTGTGGTCGAAAATGAGGACGAATATTCAAAGCGTCAGCAAAGAATTAAAGAAAAAATCTATGATCACGTGGAAAAATTCGACAAAGCAGTCATCTTCTCCGGACGCGACAAGAATTTTGCCCCACACGTACTTTGTTTTGCAATCAAGGGCGTTAGAGGAGAGACGATCGTCCATGCTTTTGAAGACAAGGACATTTACATTTCAACGACAAGCGCATGTTCATCTAAGAAACATACGGTTTCATCGACGCTCCATTCGATTGGAATTGATGACGGGATTGCAACTTCTGCGGTTCGAGTCAGTCTTGATGAAAACAATACGCTTGAAGAGGCGGAAGAATTCAACAGGGTTTTTGATGAATTATATGAAAAATTTCAGATGATCAACTCTTAAATCATTGAAAGGAAACAATATGCAATATACTGAAATTATGGTTCGTTACGGCGAACTGTCAACAAAAGGCAAAAACAGGCGGAACTTTATCGACCGTTTGGGATTCAACGTTCGTTCCTCAATGCACGATTTTCCGGAATTGGTCGTTAAGGCTCACCGTGATCGAATGCACATTTATTTGAACGGTGAGGATTCCGATAAAGTCATCGAACGTTTAAAACAGGTTTTTGGAATTCAAAACTTTTCACCGTCGGTTAGGGTTGAACGAGACGTTGAAGCCGTAAGGGAAAAAGCGGTTGAAATGATCAAAGAAAAATTTTTTGACGGAATGACGTTCAAGGTGAATACGAGGCGATCTGATCACCATTTTGTCTATGATACGAACGAATTGAACGAAATGATCGGCGGATACGTGCTTCAAAACGTTCCGGGTCTCAAGGTTAAAATGAAGGATCCGGATATTACGCTGCGGGTTGAGGTTCGTTGCGACGGTATCTATTTGTCTCATGAAAAAATCCAGGGGGCCGGCGGACTGCCGGTCGGCACCGCCGGACGTGCAATGCTGATGCTTTCAGGCGGCATTGATTCGCCGGTTGCGGGCTATCTTGCAATGAAACGCGGCGTTGATATCGAAATGGTTCACTTCTTCAGTCCGCCGTATACGAGTGAACAGGCTTTGAACAAGGCAAAGGAATTGACGGCAAAACTGACGCCTTACGTTGGAAGAATACAGTTTATCGAGGTCCCGTTTACCGAAATTCAGGAAACGGTCAAACATGATGTTCCGTCCGGGTACCTGATGACGATTCAGCGCCGGTTTATGCTCAGGCTGACGGAGGCGTTAGCGAAAAAACGCGGTGGTTTGGCAATTTTTAACGGCGAAGCTTTGGGTCAGGTTGCTTCACAAACGCTTGAAAGCATGGCCGCCATCAACGATGTGACGACGATGCCCGTTTTGCGTCCTGTCGTTTCAATGGACAAAAATGAAATTATCAAGATTGCTCAAAAGATTGATACGTTTGACTTGTCAATCATGCCGTTTGAGGATTGCTGTACCGTTTTCGCGCCTCCTGCTCCGAAGACAAAACCGAAACTTGATCGCGCGCGTTATTACGAAAGTCGTTTAGATGTTGATGGTTTGATTCAGCGTGCTTTGGACGGCGTTAAAGTGACAAATATTCAAATTGGCGATTCTTTCTTGAATGATTCCGAACAGGCATTTTCAGAATTGCTTTAATTATGCATGATTAAATTTAATTTTAGCTTGACGCGCTGTGCCAACAAGGCTAAAATACTCGTATAAGCTTTGAACAAGAGGGTTCGGACATAACGATTTAAAGAGAGAAACGGGTTGGTGGAACGTTTTAATCGTTGTTTGAATTGTAGCTTGTGAGCTGTCGGGCTGAACCAACAGTAGGTCTGACCGGATATCAGTTCGTTAACATGAATTAAAGCGGGGCATTGAAGCCCAATTTAGGTGGTACCACGGCACTGTCGTCCTATTGAGGAACGGCAGTGTTTTTTTGTTTGAACGAATTGGTAAGGAGCACTGCATTTGACAAAAGAAAGGAAGAAACTCAATGGCAAGAGATATTGAAATGTCAACAAAATACGATCCGAGTCAAGTTGAACCCGGACGTTACGAACAATGGGTAAACGACGGATTGTTCAAACCGAGCGGTGACAAAAAGGCCAAGCCTTATTCAATCGTAATCCCGCCTCCGAACGTAACCGGCAAGCTTCACTTAGGACATGCCTGGGACACGACTCTGCAAGATATGCTGATCAGGCAAAAACGTATGCAAGGGTTTGATACGCTTTGGCTTCCGGGAATGGATCATGCCGGAATCGCAACGCAGGCAAAAGTTGAAGCTCGTCTTGCGGAGCAGGGAATTTCACGTTATGATCTCGGACGAGAAAAATTCGTTGACAAAGTCTGGGAATGGAAAGACGAATATGCAAGCATCATCAAGCAGCAGTGGGCAAAACTGGGGCTTTCGCTTGATTACGATCGCGAACGTTTTACTTTGGACGAAGGATTGTCCAAGGCCGTTCGCAAGGTGTTTGTTTCTCTTTATAAAAAAGGCTTGATTTATCGCGGTGAATATATCATCAACTGGGATCCGAAGGCAAGAACTGCTCTTTCAGACATCGAAGTCATTCACCAAGATGACAAAGGTGCTTTCTATCACGTGAAATATCCGTTCGTTGATCCGGAGTATACTTTCAACGGAAAACATTATATTGAAATTGCGACGACGCGTCCGGAAACGATGATGGGCGACGTTGCGGTTGCCGTTAATCCGAGCGATGAACGCTATAAGGATCTTGTCGGCAAGGAAGTTGTTCTTCCGCTTCAAGGACGACACATTCCGATTATTGCCGATCAGTACGTTGATCCTGAGTTTGGGACAGGGATGGTCAAGATTACGCCAGCCCATGATCCTAACGACTTTGAAGTCGGCAATCGCCATAATCTGGAACGAATCAATACGATGAACGATGATGCGACGATGAATGAAAATGCCGGCAAATATTTCGGACTCGATCGCTTTGAAGCTCGCAAGGCAATCGTTTCCGATCTTCAAGATCAGGGATACATGATCAACATCGAACCGATCGTCCATAGCGTCGGTCATTCGGAACGGACCGGCGTACAGGTTGAAGCACGTCTTTCAACTCAATGGTTCGTCAAGATGAAACCATTGGCGGAAGCCGCTTTGAAAAATCAGGAAACTGATGATGCCGTTAAATTTGTTCCCGAACGCTTTGAAAAGACGTTTACGCAATGGATGGAAAACGTTCATGATTGGGTTATTTCACGTCAGCTCTGGTGGGGGCATCAAATTCCTGCCTGGTACAATAAGAAGACGGGCGAGACTTACGTTGGCGAAGAAGCACCAGAAGACATCGAAAATTGGGAACAGGATACCGACGTTTTGGATACTTGGTTCTCAAGCGCTTTGTGGCCGTTTTCGACGATGGGTTGGCCTGATACCGAATCGGATGATTTTAAGCGTTACTTCCCAACGGATACTTTGGTTACAGGTTATGACATCATCTTCTTCTGGGTATCCCGCATGATTTTCCAAAGTCTTGAATTTACGGGACGCAGGCCATTCAAGCACGTTTTGCTGCATGGCTTGATTCGTGACGAACAAGGACGCAAGATGAGCAAGTCTCTTGGTAACGGAATCGATCCGATGGACGTCATCGACAAATATGGTGCCGATGCGTTGCGCTGGTTCCTTTCAACCGGATCGACTCCCGGACAAGACGTTCGTTTCTCATACACTAAGATGGATGCCGCATGGAATTTCATCAATAAGATTTGGAATGCGAGTCGTTTCGTAATCATGAACCTCGATGAAGAGACGACAAAAGATTTGCCTGATATTAAGGAATGGCAGCTTTCCGACAAATGGATTTTGAGTCGATTGAACAAGACGGTCAAAGAAGTTACGCGTTTGTTTGACGGCTTTGAATTTGGCGAGGCCGGACGTGCTCTTTACAATTTCATTTGGAACGATTTTTGTGACTGGTACATCGAAATGGCCAAGGAAGATCTGAACGGTTCCGATGAAAATCTCAAGCACAATACTCAAAACATCTTGTGCTACGTGCTTGATCAAACGTTGCGTCTGATGCACCCGATCATGCCGTTCGTAACCGAAAAAATTTGGCTGACGATGCCGCATGATGGAAAATCGCTCGTTACGGCCGCATATCCTGTTGAACATCCTGAATTTGACAATCCTGAAGCAGAAAAGCAGATGGATAACCTGATTGAACTTATCAAAGCAGTCAGAAACAGCCGTGCTTCAGTTAATGCGCCGATGTCGAGTGCAATCGACATTTTGATCAAGACGACTTCAGAAACGACTAAAGACGTCTTTGAGGCAAACGTTGAATACATTAACCGTTTCTGCCATCCAAAGAAGTTTGAAATCGGAACAGACGTTGTGGCACCGACGCTTTCAATGACATCCGTCATTACCGGTGCAGAAGTATATCTGCCGTTGGCTGATTTGATCGACTTGAATGAAGAACATGCAAGACTTGAAAAAGAAGCATCAAAACTTGAAAAAGAAGTCGAACGCGGTGAAAAGAAACTCTCAAACGAACGTTTCGTCGCAAACGCTCCAGCAGAAGTCGTAAACAGCGAAAAGGAAAAGCTTGCTGATTATAAGAACAAGCTTGAAGCTACCAAGCTTCGAATCGAGCAGCTTGAAAAGGAAATGTAGTTCGCGTTTAAATCGAAGATGCATTGTGAGAAGTCG
>JBHADD010000132.1:0-14411 GCA_041854925.1 Ligilactobacillus sp.
CTTTGTCTAACAATTATAGGGCACTTCATGATTGGCGCGGATTTTTTATAATGAGCTAATTTTGCCAAATGCAGTGCCGTGCATCGCTTGCTCAATCACCGCACCTGACCTTGGTTACGGATAAAATGCCGTTTTTTGGGATTTGCCCGTAATTCCGCCAAATGATGCCACCTTTACTGCATTTATCAAATAAAAATACCTCGTTTCATCAAAGAAACGAGGCTTCGCTTCAGCTACTGCTGAGAATAACCGTGAATTTTAAAATAGACCTGGGATACGAACTCGGCCAAAAAGAAACCGACCGCGATCGAACCGGCAATCATCCCGACTTGAACAAGATAACTCAAAGCCAGATCGTTTTTTCCAAGCGCAAAACAACGCACGGCGCGATACGCCTGTCCTCCCGGGACGAGCGGGACAAGGCTTGGAATATTAAACAAAATCATCGGCATTTTCTTGAAACGAGCACAAAACATGGCACCCATGCCGATGGAAAATGCCGCTAGCAGATTGGCAAGCATCGAGCTGCTAAAACAGTCTTTTATGCAAACGTAGACCAGCCATCCGATGACGCCGACAATTCCGCATTCGTTCAATCCGCGGCGCGGGATGTTCAGGATAACCCCAAACCCGACGGTTGCCATATAACAAAAAACAACGTTCACAATCAAAAATAAAATCAGATTCATTATTGCTCACCTCAGAAAAAACGCAATACGACGGCAATTCCAAAACCAATTGCGCACGCAGAAATCAACGCTTCGGTTCCGCGCGAAATACCGCTCAAAATATGACCCGCAAGCACGTCACGGACTGCATTTGTCAAGGGAACTCCAGGAACAAGCGGCATGACGGCACCAATCGTAATCATCCCCATACTTGCTCCAAGGTGACAGCACACGAAAAACGAGGCACACAATCCGATTACCAGTGCTCCCAAAAATTCGCTCACAAATTTTACTTTGAACCTCGTATTAATATACCAATAGACCGCATAACCGATTCCGCCTGCGAAAAATGCAGGGAAGAAATCCAAAAAGCTGCCACCATACATCACAAGCAGCGTTGCACTGACGATTGCTGCCGCAAGCAGCTGCCACGGAAAAACGAAGAACGGAGTGGTCGTTTTCATTCGGTTCAACTTTTCATCCATCTTTTCAAGCGATAATTCGCCACGCTGAAAGGCCCGTGACAAATCGTTGACGCGCGAAACCATTTCAAGATTAATGCTGCGCTCATTGATTGGTTCGATTCGGGTCAGTTTGCTTTTGGGTGCGGACATCATGATTCCCGTCGTCGTTTCAAAAATGCGCGGCTCTTTGATCCCGGCATTTTTAGCAAGACGATACATCGTATCATCGACTCTGGCCATATCGGCTCCGCTTTCAATCATCAGTTTTCCGGCGGTCAAAACAACCTCCATGGCTAATTCATCATGCTTCATTTCATTCATTTCTTAATTTCACCATTGCCATCCAAGTTAATTTTGGTGCATCCGATCAAGATGCTACCAACGATTATGACAAAAGCGGACGTAAATGTAAATAGGGTTGCGTATGAAAAATTATCGATAATTACTCCGCCCAAAACAGGTCCGACTGCGCGTCCCAATGAAGGAAAGGCTGTGACGAGCCCCTGATACTTCCCTTTTTCGCTGAATGAGCTGAGGCTTGAAACAAAAGCCGGGAAAGTCGGAAACGTCAGCACCTCGCCCAAAGTAACAATGGCCATCGACAAAACAAAATGCGGGTAGCTTTTTGCAAAAATCAGTGAGCTGAATCCGCAAGCAAACAAAACGATACCCAGATAAATCTTATGCGTCAGCTTGGTTTGAAAATATTCGTCAAAGCGATTGATCAGCGGCTGAATCAAGACGATTATAATACCGTTGATCGTCCATAGCAAACTGTAGTTTTTGACGGGAATTCCCAACTGTCCCATGTAAACCGACAAATTGCTCTGCCATTGCGAATAGCCAACGTCGATTGCAAAATACAGTGCAAGCGCCGCAAAAATCACGATCACTGCTTTTTGAGGCGTTTTATCGAAAACTCCCTTCTTTTGACTTGCGTGTTTAGCCAAAACATGCGGCGGAACAAAGTAAAACAGCCAGACTATCAGCAAAAAAATGGCATACATTGCAAAATTAACGATAAAAATCATGTTGATTGAAATTTCAATGACATACCCAACAAGCATCGTTCCGGCAACCACGCCGACGTTTTGCATGAAATAGATCATATTGAAAACGTATCTTGGATCTTTTTCCTTAATTCCGGTTGCTAGCGAACTGATAATCGTTGACGAAATACCGTTTCCGAAATTATCCAGAATTAGCAAAAATGCAAAATACGGCCAATCATGGAAAAAAATCAACAAAAAGACCGATGTAGCCTGCATTAAAACCGACAGGATCAAGAAAAAGCGAACTTTTCCATGATCGTATATGTATCCCCCAAGCCAGCTGCCGATAATCAGCGTAATCGAGTTGAAGAACAGGACAGTTCCAGCAACCGTTAATGACTGATGCAAATAATCATGCATATAAATCGTCGTCAAAGGCCATAACAAACTTCCGCCGGTCGAACAGATCAAGCTCCCTAAAAGCAGCCAATGCAAGCGTAACTCTCTTTTCAAAATTCTGCCCCCTTTAAAATCCAGTATCATAAGTGTAATCCCGCGCCAAATTTCATGCAAGCAAAAAGACCGAATGAAATCATCCGGTCCTCTACAATTGCGGTATTTATTTCCTGATTAACGGCTACGCACGCAACTGCCCTGAAATTATTTTAGCCTTTAACGACGTTTGCAGCTTGCAAACCGCGTTGACCTTCTTCAACGTCAAAAGTTACGTGTTGACCTTCTTCCAAAGACTTGTAACCTTCGCCTTGGATTGCAGAAAAGTGAACGAAAACGTCGCTGCCGTCTTCACGCGTGATGAAACCATAGCCTTTTTCTGCATTAAACCATTTAACTGTACCTTGTTCCATTATAAAACTCCTTCTGCGCCACATGCGCATAATTATTGTAATTCTGACGGCACAAATGGAGATGTTGAATGAAACGATAACCAATATGACCAATACAAAAATACAAGCTTAATTATAACACATCAAGCTGATTTATAATAGGCATCAGACCTACTTCACAAAAATATAGTGTGCAGCTTTATACCCGATGCTCGTTTCTTCGCCGCTGTCGCAATAAGTCAGCTTGATTGGTCCTTCAAACGGCGCATGTTCCCCAACGATAAGCCTGTCGCCGAGGTTGATGTGAATATCGTCCAAATACGAAAGCAATTCATGATTATCAATAAAACGATCAACGGTAATCGTCGTCCCCTCTGCAACGTCAGCTAAAATCAAATAGCTTTCTTCGCGATAGGTTCCCGATTTATCCGGAATAACCCCACCGTGAGGGCAATGTTCAGGATGATCTAAAAATTCTTCCAAGTGATCCATCAAATTATCGCTTGTCACATGTTCTAAAATCTCGGCATCGTTATGCACGTCCTGTAATTTATAATTCAGTTTGTCAACCAAAAAAGTTTCCCATAAGCGATGTCTTCTGATCAGGTCTTCTGCAATCTCAGTCCCCTTTTGCGTCAAAGATATTCCGGCATACGGGGTGTGATCGACAAGTCCTTCTTTTACGAGCTTGCTGACCATTTCCGTCACGGAACCCGCTGCGATGTTCAAACTCATTGCAATCTGCTTATTCGAAACCTTCTTTTTGCGCCCGCCCAATTCAAAGATGATCTTTAAATAGTCTTCTTTTTTCGGCGTCATTAATCTTCACCTGACCTTTTTGTTCGTATCGTTACAAGCATTATACCAAATTTTTAGGTATATTAAAAATATTTGTCCATCAATTATAGTCTGCACATCTCAATTTCCCTAACAAATTTTCCATATCATTTTCAAGAGGCAGTTCAAAACTGAGCCTCTTGCAGGAAAAAGGATCGTCAAATGCTAAATAGCAAGCATGAAGTGCTTGCCTTTTGCATGCTTCATTTTTTTCGCCGCCATACAGCTCATCTGAAATCAGCGGATGCGCAAAATGTGCAAAATGTGCACGAATCTGATGGGTTCTTCCGGTATGAAGGACGCACTCAACCAGAGTGGCTTCGTTGCCAAAACGTTCTCGAACCCAATATTCCGTGACTGCATTTTGACCATCGGAAGAAACGACTCTCCTAAAACCGTCATCTTCTTTCTTAAGCGGCAAATCAATAATTCCGTGATCTTTTTTGATAAATCCAGAGCACACGGCCAAATACCGTTTCTCCATCGAATGTTCCTGAACCTGCTTTGAAATCAGTCCCTGCGCAAACCCATGCTTTGCGCAAAGCATCAATCCGCTCGTAAACCTGTCCAATCTCGTTACGGCATGGGGAACAAGGCTTTCGCTCCCTTGATCAATCAGATAACCCTTAACGCGATTCATCATCGTATCGTGATCGTTCGATGGACCGGGAACACTGGATACACCTGCAGGCTTGTCAAGCAACAGCCAATTTTCATCTTCATAAACGACTGTAATCTTTTCGTGACTGACAAGAATCCGATCATCGGCCTTTTCCTGAGGAAGCACGAGCGTTACTTTATCATTTTGGCCGACCCAGACCGAAAGAGCCGTTTTTTCTCCGTTCAGCTTTACGTCACCTTGGCCTTGCTTGAGTTTGGCGAGCATTCGATGACTGACGCCCTGATTGATCAGAATTCTTTTAACAGTTGCTTTTTTACCCGAACGGTTCTGCCACGTAAATTCCATGTTTGACATCCCTTCGTTAATGTTTAGTTCATTTTAGAGCAAGGCAGACAAATAGGCAAGATTCCCTTTGAGTCAAAAAAAGAGCCTTGCCCCACGGCAAGACTCCAAAACGAATATGTCTACCGATCAAAGCGATAGTGGCTGAGCAGCGATTCAATCTTAAAACGTGACATCATAAAAATGACGAACCCAGGGATGATCAGTATCGCAGAAAACATCCACTGAAGCCTAATCCAGGTCATCAAAATTATCGAAAGACAAATCCCGCGCACGTAGAACAAATCACCGATGCCAAATGCAGTGTCTACTAACGAAAAAAACAGTGCAATCGTCAAAAGCAGTCCGCCAGAAATTATCATCGCCAAACCTAAACCGCAAAAAAGCCGCCACTTATTTATGAGATGCGTAAACAAATACCTCACGATAAGAATAATCAGGCTTCCAAACACAAAAAGTCCCCCCCACGAGACGGTGCTCAGGAATTGATAAAAATGCTGCATTTTAGAAACCTGCATTTGACTTTCCTTTGCTTCAACATATTCATTAAGATTATGTCTGAACTTCACTTTAACGTTCGCCCAATATTCCCTGTCTTTTGACGAATACCCGACCCCATTCACGTTGTAATCAAGCATCCTGTAGACAGTATTCGATTCAATTACTTTGTCATTCATTGCGCGAAAATGCGACATCATCTTTTTAGAACATTCTGCCGTTTGGCTGTCGCTGAGCATCAGTTTTTCCCTGAAACTCAATGGCATCCCCGTATACTGTGCCGTTTCGATTACGGTGTGGTTCAATTCATCACCAAGTTCTTTAATCATCGTAGCATCATTTACGAAACGCACAGGGCCGAAAAGACTTTCGATACTAATTAAAAATGTTATTGATAATACGCACAATATAATTGACAATGCTAAAACAAAAGCAATTACGCGCGGTAATCTGACATATGTCTTGCGTAATTCCTCCGCATAATTTTGCAAAAAAATCAGCTCCCTAAAATTATACCTAATCAACATCCGGCAACCGCCTAATTTATTATTCCTCTTGCCCCTATAAAAACGAATAAAACGATTACAACAGTTTGTTTTTATGGTATACGATAAAATTATGACATACATATATTGATTTTTGTTGTCATATTTGTGAATAATTTGAACAAATATTAATTTTTTTATTCTGTCAACCACCACCGACTAAAGTCATGGGATTTCCGGTTGGACATAATTTAAAAATGCAGTCAAGATTACAAACAACCTCTTGACTGCATTTATATTATTCATACGAAACGGTCAATCACGTCGCCAGTATATCATTGTCAGCACGTCTATTAGCATAACCGATAATATCAACCAAAAAAAGACTCTGATCATCGGCTCCGCACATGCATCCATTATCATTCCCCATAACGGCAAATGCAGGGAAAACAAGACAACCACCAATAATAAGGCAACAAGCTCAACATAATTTCTTCTGTCTAACATGCTATCCTCCCCTTGCTGCGCAGAACACCTACCCAAGGCGCAGCTTAAATCTCTTCATCACCAACAAACAAAGTGCCATCGCTACGATCGCGTATATTATGGATGGGTACGGGGTTCATTCCTTTGATCAGGCTCCCGATGCCCCTCAAAAAAGAAATCAAGGCATTATGCTTTTCAATTTCAAAAACGCCCGTCCCCAAAATAGCATTCACTCCGGCCAAGCTCAACGCTAAGATTATTTTACCATTTTTTTCCAGCATGCTAAAGACACAACCAATCAGCATTGCCGCCATCATCCCATCGACGTACAAAACCATGGCAAACGGCAAATCATTGACATCGCTAATTGAAAACACGTTCAGCAGATAGTTGTTTTTGGGATAAAACTGCTGAAACGCAAAGTAGTAGGTCGATCCTAAAAAGATATGATTCCATAGGCCGTAAAGGCGGCCAGTACTTTTGCCCTCCAATACTCCCTGCGCGTAACCCCGTTTTGAATAAAATACTTGAACTCATTATAAAAGAATAACAGGAAAACGCATAGTATGGACTGCACAAAGTCCGTCACCGGAAACATGATCCAATCAGCGGTCAATTCATTTGCCTTTCCCGACAAAAACAACCATCCGCCAAAATAAACGATGATGATGCCGCCGACTAGATTATTTCCCAAGGTCTAATCCTACCACTATCTTAAAATGTCAATCAAGTTTTTATTTGCGGCCTGCTTGGCAGGCAAAATCCCAAAAACGACTCCGACCGCTGATGAAACGCCGAATGCCAGAAGGAACGAATGCATCGTAACCACAGCATGAATCTTTTGCGGTAAGAACGGTGAAATGCCGGCCCCAATCAGCCACCCTAAGGCAAAGCCCAACAATCCGCCGGTCACCGTCAGCATGACTGCTTCAAGAAGAAACTGAATCAAAATGTCGCTTGGCCTTGCCCCCACTGCCAAACGAATCCCGATTTCCTGGGTTCTTTCCGAAACAGAAATATACATCATGTTCATCACGCCAATCCCGGCAATAAAGAGCGAAATTGCGGCAATCGCACTCACGAAATAAGTCATCGTGTCGATTACGCTGCCGATTTGTTTCAAAGCAGCTCCGGTGTCATAGTAAACGTAATCTCCTTGTTTGCGATCCTTGCCGTGCTTTTTCAAGTACTTGGCAATTTTTTTGCTGATTTTTGATGCCTTGGCATCTTTAACAAAGGTCACCTCAAGAATCGTTCCGCCTTTTTTGCCTTTTAAATACACTCCGCTCGGCACTAAAACATCTGCGCCAAGCCGATTGGAACGCCCATCAGAATCCCATGTCTCAGACGGATTAAAGACACCGACGATCGTATATGACTGGTTGTCGATCACGATTGATGAACCTAAAGCATTCTCGCTTTTTTTAAATGATTTCTTTGCAAGCGCCTTTGAAATCAACGCAACCTCATCACCGATTCCCAACTGGAACCGAGAAATATTTTTCCCGGCAACAATGTCGGGATCATCCGGACTTTTTAAAAGAGACAAAGT
The DNA here is from genome assembly GCA_041854925.1 of Ligilactobacillus sp. GTDB lineage: Bacteria > Bacillota > Bacilli > Lactobacillales > Lactobacillaceae > Ligilactobacillus. The sequence continues at coordinate 7,792 of JBHADD010000132.1, forward strand.
CCCGTTGATTTCCTCACCGCCAAGCGTTCCGACGAAATTCAACTGCTTATCTTCACGTTTGAGCTTGACGGATTTGAATTGTCCGGCAAAATTGCTTTCGATTTTATTGATATCCTCAGACGTAATCTCTCCTTGATCTTTTCCCGTTGCGATAAAATCGATTTCCGTCTTTTGAACACCCGTTACATTTGTCGAGAAGAGATCATACATCCGCTTTTTCACGCCGTCTCCCAACGACATAATCGTAATTACTGCCGCAATCCCGATGATGATCCCAAGCATCGTCAAGAAACTGCGTTTGGGATTTGCTTTCAAAGATTGCAGTGAAGTTTTGAACAATTCAATAAACTTCATGCGTTCACGCCCCCTTCTCCCTTTTTTCCTCCCCGCTCATTCAAGCCGTCTTCATCAGAAATTATGCGCCCGTCAAGGATTTTGACCAATCGCTCGCATTGTGCCCCGACTTTAGGATCGTGGGTAACCATAATGATCGTCGTATGATTCTCCTCGTTCAGTTTTTTGAAAAGGTTCATAATTTCTTGACTTGTCCTTGAATCGAGTGCCCCAGTAGGTTCATCTGCAATCAAAAACTTGGGCTTGGCGACGATTGCACGCGCAATCGAAACGCGCTGCTGCTGCCCGCCGGACAAATTTTTGGGCAGTTTCTTTTCGACCCCTTGAAGTCCCACTTGGGCTAGAACCTCACTGACGCGATCTTTGATATACCTGCGCGTCTGTCCTGCATAAAGCAGCGGCAAAGATACGTTTTCCGCAACCGAAATCGTATTGATCAATTTGAAATTTTGGAAAACGAACCCCACGTTCTCATTGCGTAATTTTGAAAATTGCGCCCGCGTATAATCATGAATCGGATGCTCATAAAAATCATAACGTCCTTCAAACTGATCGTCCAAAAAGCCAATGATGTTGATCAGAGTTGATTTGCCAGAACCAGATTCCCCCATGATTCCGACAAACTCGCCCTGATCGATATTAAGATTGATGTCATGCAGGACGTGAAAGTTCTCATCCCCCTGCCGATAGAATTTATTAATATTTTCAAGCCTGATCATATCAATCTACCTTCTTGCCATCTTTCAGGTGATTGTCCGGATTGGCAACAATCCTTTCCCCCACCTGAACGCCTTGTTCGACACAGAAGTATCCATCGGCAAATTTGCCATCAATTTTTTGCTTATGAACTCGTCCCTTGCTGTCAACAACATAGACCGAATTATTTCTGACGCTGTCCTTTGGCAAACGAATCTGCTCCTGCGGAACTGAGATCTTAACGGTTTGTCCATCCATGAAATTGTTTCCGTCGACATCAATGGTGAGAGGATATCCCGTACTCTTGCCTTCGACCGGCACCTGCGATAAAAACGCGATTGTCGATTCTTGCGTTTTCTTGGTTGCAAGCGCCTTGACTTCAACCTTTTGCCCTTGACTAAGCTTTTCATAGTCATATTCGGACACGGATGCTGAAACCTGCTTTTCGTGTGAGTACAGGGTTATTGATGGTGCATCTTGCTTTTTGTCGTCGACGTCAACGATTCCATCAAACGGAGCAATCAAAACGTTGTTGATTTTTCCGCTGATACTGTTCAGTTTCGTTTGTGCCGCCGTTACCTCAGAAACAGCATCATCATAAGAGCTCTGTGCTTCTTTGACTTGATTTTGAAGATCGCTGTAGCCGTCATCTTCTTTCGATGCCTGACCCAGCTGCTGTTTTGCAGAATTGAGACTCGAGAGCGCGGACTGCTGCGTTCTTTTGGCCTTGTCCAATTCCTGTTGAACTTCTTCTTTTGATTCTTGTTTTTCAGAATCATATGTTGTGAGAATAACATCGCCCTTATGTACTGACTGACCATTTTTGACTCTGATTTCTTGAACTTTTCCCGACGGAAGTCCAAGGGTCGAAACCTGTTTTGATTCTACTTGACCATTGATCGAAAATGGCGTCGGTCTGCTGACCTTTGTCACATAATACTTTGGAGCAGCGTCTTTTACGTCATCTTTTTTGGCATTTGCTTTTTGAATAAGTCCCCATACTGCCAAAATCACGATTATGACTGCTGCGACAACCAAAATCTTCCTTTTTTTTGTCATTCAAAAATCCTCCTTTAAAAAGTGGTCTGCCATTTAGTTGATTACTTACGCAACTAACTATACCGCCATCCAATTAGCTAGTCCACTGTTTTTTAATTTAAAAAATAATTTTATTATGATTGTTTTAAAATCCAGTGCCGAAACAGACTGTTGCCATAAAGCAAGAAGAGCCGGCCGGTTACAATTGAAAACGCGTATTGAAAACAAAAAAAGCCGGGAATTTCTCCCGACTCTTTTACGATTTTTTTGACAATCCGCCAATACCTATTCTTCAAAACCGTTATTATCGCTTGTCTCTTTGAACCAACGACCTGAATCCTTGATTGTCTTGATTTGCGTATGAATATCGTCACGAATAAGGCCATAACGATTGCGATATGCATTCATCCATGACCAGCAGTCAATGCCCGTCCAAACAAAGTAGCCATGGCAGTTTGAACCTTCTTCGATCCCGCGATGAAGTTCTTTCAAGTGGTTCTTCATGAAATTGATACGATAGTCATCATGAACTATACCATTTTCATCCATGAAGCGTTCTTCGCGAGAAACGCCCATGCCGTTTTCAGAAACAAACCAAGGAATGTTATTGTAATTGTCGCGAACGTTGATTGCAATGTCATACAATGCTTCTGGGAAAATTTCCCAACCTTTGTCAACGTTCATGACGCGACCAGGCATCTCGTATTCATCAAAGTAGATGTCAGGCATCCAGTCCTGCAAACTCTTGGATGATACTTCAGGTGCCTTGACGCGGAACGGATGATAGTAGTTGACGCCCAAAACGTCGATGGTTTCTCTGGATATCAAATCGAGTTCTTCTTGAGTATAATCCCACAAAACGCCGTCACGCTTCAAAATTTCAACAAGTTTTTCAGGATAGTGTCCCAAAATGGCCGGATCCAAGAACATCTTGTTTGCCCAAAGTTCTGCAAATTCAGCTGCTTCCTTATCTTCTTCAGAGTCAGAAGCAGGATATGCAGGCGTAAGGTTCAAGATAATGCCGATGCGCTTGTCGTCATCATTGCCGTAAATCTTGCGGAAACGCTCGATTGCTTTGGCGGAAGCAAGGTTGATGTTATATGCGACCTGCACTGAAAGAGGACCGTCAACTTTCAACGGATAATGGAATTGATACAAATATGCACCATCCAGGATAACCTTTGGTTCGTTGAACGTAAACCAGTTCTTGACGCGATCGCCAAAGAGCTTGAAGCATTGTTCAGCAAAACCGGCGTACAAATCCGTGACGTGCTTTGATTCAAATCCGCCGTATTTATGCTGCAATTCGACAGGCATGTCAAAGTGGCAAAGGTTCATGTATGGTTCAATGCCGTTTTCGAGCATCGCATCGATCACGTTGTTGTAAAAATCGACCGCGTCCTGATTTACCGTGCATTTTTCAAAATCATCAATCAAGCGGCTCCATTGAATGGACGTCCGCAATGACTTGATGCCGGCCTTGCGCATGAGAGCAAGGTCTTCTTTATAATCGTTGAAAAAATTCGATGCGGTATCAGGACCTACTCCGGCATAAAATTTATCCGGATCATTGGCATACCAATAATCAAAAACGTTTTGGTGCTTCTTTTTGAAAGTACCTTCGGATTGGGGGCCTGACGTTGCGGCACCCCACGCAAAATCACTTGGAAATTTCAGCATGTTCGTTGCTCCTTTAAATTATGTCAGTCTTCAGGATAAGTTTGTTCGAAATCGACAACGGCTCCGTACAAGTTTGCGTTGCCGCGATAAGCGCACGTTTCGATGACAGGCTTGATCGTTGCAACGTCAGACCTGTTCCTGATCTTTTCGACTGCTTCGTTTAAAAGTGGAACGAGCTTAGGATTATTAGAAACCGCCCCGCCCAAAATGAACTTTTCAGGGTCAAAACTGTGCTGCAAATTAAAAATTGCAATGCCTAAAGTTTCTGCCATCTGGTCTACTTGAAACTTGGCAGCGTCATCCCCCTGATCCGCAAGATCGAAAACGGTCTTGCCATCGACGTTTTTGCCGGTTTCTTCATTATAGCGTTTGGCCATGCTTACAGGAGAAGCAGCCTGACTAATGGTCAGCAGCGTTGGAGTTGCGACCATATAGCCAATTTCACCGCCAAAAAGATGCGTACCATGCCAAACTTTACGGTTAATGATTACTGAACCACCAACGCCCGTGCCGATAATGATAAAGATCATATTTTGACAATCACGCCCGGCACCTTCTGCCACTTCTGCCAAAGCCGCACAGTTGGCATCATTTTCGATCGAAACGGGAAGCTGGAAACGTCTTTCCAATTCCTGTTCAATCTTAAAGTTGTGAATATATGGCAATGCGCTTGCACCTTCAATAACGCCGGTTTTCTTATTGACTGCCCCGGGGGCACTGATCGCAACGCCTTTTACGTCGTATTTTTTCTTGAAATCATTTGTTTCATGCTCAAGAATTTCATAAAATTCTTCAAGCGATTTCGGCGTATCTACCGCATGGAAATCCATCAATTCGTTATTTTTCCATGCTGCAAATTTGATCGTCGTTCCTCCGATATCAATAACTGCTAAATCTCTCATTGTTGTTTAACCTCCCTGTATCTCAATCAACATAAGAAAACGCTTTAATCCAACGATTACAGTATACTCCTCGATTCAAATATAGTCAATACATATAATCGCAGTTGTATATTCTTTTTCTTTTTTAATAAAATGCTTGGTTAATCGCCGAATTTGTACAATGACGACAAAAGAGGCCAGGAATATCAACTCCTCGCCTCTTAGTCATCAGACGGCAGCTTCCGGACTGCAATCATCAGCAAACACGCCGTCATCAAAAATCAGATTAGTCAGCAATCTTCTTATAGACTTCAACAAGTTCCTTTGCAAGATCAACAAACGTAATGCCTGTCATCAAATGATCTTGTGCATGAACCATGTACAGATCGATTGGCGTATGTTCGCCACGAGCTTCAGCCGTCAACATTTCAGTCTGCGTATTGTGTGCGTCAACAATAGCCTGGTTGGCTTCTTCAAGCTTCTTTTCAGCTTCTGTAAAATCGCCTTTCTTAGCAGCAGTAATTGCTTCTACTGCATGCGCCTTTGCATTTCCGCCAGCCATAATAATCCCCATCACAATCTGCATTCTTTTTTCGTCATCCATTATTAACAATACCTCCTGGATAAAATACAGATCCGCACTAAAAGTGCGGTTCCGCATTATTTTCAATATTTAATCAAGCACTCGCAACCTTATGACTAGCCCATGATCTTTTCAGCTTCTGCAAGAACGTTCTTACCGTTCATCATGCCATAATCTGCCATGTTGATAACTTCCATAGGAACGCCTGCATCATCGCATTTCTTTTGAATGTCGCCCTTCATGTAGGCAACTTGCGGTCCAAGCATCAAAACGTTTGGCTTTTCAACTTCGAATTGATGATCGATATCAGCAACGGATTTTGCAAAAATTTCGTAATCTTTGCCTTGTTCTTTAGCTGCTGCTTGCATTTTTGAAACCAAGAGTGACGTTGACATACCTGCTGAGCAGGCAAGCATAATAATTTTATCTGCCATTTTAATCTATCCTTTTCTCTATTAATAAATTACTAACTAAATTTTTCTTATTATTGAGTGTCCGTTGCAGCAGCTGCTTATTCAGCGGCATTTGCATCTTCTTGTTCCTTCAAGTACTTGTCATACTTAACAGCGAATGGCCAGTAGATAGCTGTTGAAATTCCAAGAACGCATGCTTGCCATACAGCCATCTTCCAACCACCGATGAAGAAGCCAGAGATAACAGCTGGCGTTGTCCAAGGAGCAGCAACGCCCGTAGGAGGAACGATACCGAACTTGATTACCAAGTATGTTGACAAGGCAACAACAACTGGTGTCAAGAAGAACGGAATTGCTAACCATGGGTTCATAACCAATGGAAGACCGAACAAGAATGGTTCGTTGATGTTGAAGATAGCAGGAACAAGTTCAACTTTACCAATTGACTTGAATTGGACTGACTTAGCACCAACCAAAGTAAAGATAACCAAACCGATCGTAATACCGGAACCTGTCAAGTTAATGAAGTTGTTGTAGAATTCGTTTGTAACGATATGTGCGCCGTTTGCAAGAGACAACTTGCCTTCAGAAAGCAAGCGAGCATTGTCGGCAGAGTTGGGAAGAAGGAAGGCACCGCCGATACCACCCATGATAAGGCCGCCGTGAACACCGAAGAACCAGAAGAATACAACCATGAAGGCAAGAATGATACCACCGCCAAGGGAGTCTGACAAACCTTGCAAAGGAATTTGCAACGTTGCGTAGATCCAGTTCAAAAGGTCTGTATTAAGAGCCTTGTCGAAGATTGCGTAGATAACCATAGCAACAGTGATGATTACGCCAGAAGGAATCATAGCTGAGAATTGGTTTGCAACGTTTGCAGGAACTTGTTCCGGAAGCTTGATTTCCCAACCAGCCTTAGCCATCAACGTGTATGTCCAGCCAACCAAGAGACCGCAAAGGATAGCTGCGATC
>JBHADD010000133.1:0-4466 GCA_041854925.1 Ligilactobacillus sp.
ATGATGGTTCAAGACTATATCCATTTCTTTAATTACGAACGGGTTTCTTTAAAAACAAAAGGCATGACTCCGGTAGAATACCGAAATCATGCCATGACAGCTTAATTGTTTAATTTTGTCTAACTTTTTTATTGCACTTCAAATCACGGCACGAATTTTAATTATTATTCGGTTGCGTACGGTGTCATGAGCGCTCGCTTCCACACCTTGTTAATCGGGTTTCAGCTCGCATTCCCCCTATCGCAAGCAAGGACTCCCTAGACGAGACGAGCTCGCCTTCGGTCGCCCAAAGCTTGCGTATGGGGTCATGAGCGCTCGCTTCCACACCTTGTTAATCATCATCCGCTTCAACCCAGTCGCCAGAGTCTCCGGTTTGAGCATGTTTAAGATCAAGTGCTTTTCGCAAGAGGTTGGTGATGCGCTGCTTTTCTTTAGTAGTCGGCACTTCGAACGATTCACCGTTTTCTTGGTTCGGTTGTCCGGCAAGGTGATCCGTAACCATGTTGTGGGTTGCAACCCTGTATTTGCTTCCTAAAACAAGCAGGTCGTCAAAAGTAAGATCGGTAACCATCTGCTTTGAAATCGTCGACAGGAATTTTTGATTGATCAAGCTAGTCAGATGGCTGCCCTTGAACGCAAGCTGCGTCAAAACCTGGCGTTGACGGGCCTGACGACCATAATCGCCCTGAGGATCTGTGTAGCGCATTCTGACATAGGCGAGCGCACGAGCACCATCCATATGTGTTTCTTCATCTTTGACGAATGACTGATTATCATAAGTAAAAGTCAGGAGGGGCTTGATATCGAGTCCGCCGACCGAATCAATTAAACGCTCAAGGCCGCCCATGTTGATTGTTGCGTAAAAATCAATCGGGACGTTGAGATAATTTTGAACAGTCTTGACCGCAGTTCCTGAGCCACCGTAGAAATAGGCCGCATTAAGCTTGCTCGGGTATTCTGATTCGTATCCGGAAATTTCAACCTTGGCATCGCGAGGGAGACTGACGACCGTCATTGTTTTTTTCTTGGGATTAAGAACGGCAACCATGATCGTATCCGTCCTTCCTTTGAAATCGCGGCCAAGTGCGCCCGTATCCGTTCCCATCAGCAAAACCGATATCGGATGTCCGTCTTTTAAGGTTGAACTGACGTCACGAGCTTTTTTGACGTTTGAGGATTGGAAAATCGTATTAGCAGCATTTTTAGCATTCGTATATTTTGCGTAGGCATATTTGCCGCCGACAATGATGGTAATAACGGTCACGAGCAATCCCCAAAAGAAACAGCCTCGATGGTTTTTCTTTGCTTGGTGATGTTTTTTATTGCGCTCGGAACGCGGCGAAATTTCGGGATTGACGTAGCCTTTGTCCTTTTGTGGCATATTTTTCACTCCTTTTGACTACCTGTGGCCGAGAAAGAAGCTGACAATCAGAATCAGCAGAACCAGCGATGTGATTTTGACGTACAGATAATCTTTTTCTTTGATGAATGCGTAGATTGAGATGACGACTCGCAAAACTGGAGTCAAGATCAGAAGATAGATTCCTCCCATCATCCAAGCATACGGCTTGAGTGCGGATATTCCGGAAACAACGCCGGAAAGAGTCGTCGGGAAAATGTTTCCGGGGTATCCGCTCGTGCCTTTGATCATCAGCATCGCAAAGCCGATAATCATCACGGTAGCTGCCAGGAAGACTCCGATTCGCATGATTTTTCCGATAACGATTTCAACGGCCATCATTTCTTCTCTTGTAGTAGCTTTTTTTTCAGACATCAGATCGTCACCCCAAATCCTTTAAGAATCATTTGCAAGCCAAGATAAAGCAAAATTGGAATGAAGATTCCGCGAATGATTTTTGACGGCAAAAGCTGCATGATGCGGCTACCGACGGTTGCTCCTCCGATGATGCCAAGGGCCAACGGAACGGCAATTTCAGGCTTGACGGATCCATTGAAGAAATACACGGTGGCACTTGCTGCCGCGGTGACACCCATCATCAAATTGCTCGTCGCACTCGAAGGTTTGAGAGGCATCTTCATGGCTCCGTCCATTGCCATGACTTTGAAAGCACCTGAACCGATTCCGAGCATTCCTGAGGCAAGTCCAGCGCCAAACATAATGGCAGCACCGCCTGGGATGTTTTCGACCTGATAATCGATTTTCTTATGAAGGTTTTTGTCATAGTAAGAGCTGTTGAGCTTGAATTTTTCGGCAAGCTTGTCCGGCTCAACACGTTTCAAAACTTCTTGTCCGCGGCGAAGTTTTCTGTACATGTTCCAGCTTGAGAAAACAAGCAGAGCGCCAAAAAGAACATAAAGAATCATCGGGTTGAAGGCACCCGTCAAAAGAGCACCGATAATTGCGCCGATTGTTGTGAAAATTTCCAAAAACATTGCAACGCGAAGATTTAAAACATCATCGCGCAAAAATGCGATCGTTGAGCCGGAACTGGTTGCGATAACGGCAATAATGCTTGCGCCGATTGCATATTTGATATCCATTCCGAGTGCTAACGTAACAATAGGAGTGATGATCATTCCGCCGCCAATCCCTAAAATAGCACCCATCACACCGGCAAAAATGCCGATGCAAAGCATGAGTAATGCTATATGAAGCATGATATATTCCTTTCTTGGTGTGCTGAATTTTTTTGTTAAAATGCACCGCTACTATATATTTTAACAAAGATGATCCGAACAGTAGTAAAGATTTGTTAAAATTGTGCAAATTTTTAAAAATAGACTGCAGAGCGTCGTTAACCGCTTGATAAATATTGAAAAAACTAATAAAGTATTTACTGATAAATAATTTAAATGATGGGGGCCAAAAATGTTTTATTGTCAAAGATGCGGCCGACAAATAGCTGATGACGAGCTGCGTTGTCATTTTTGCGGGATAGTTCAAGAGCGTGAAGGCACTTCGATTGAAACGAAGCCTTGCAAAAAGTGCAAGGAAGCTATTCCAGTAAATGCAAACTACTGTCCTTACTGCGGTCTGGATCAAGCAACGTTGTTTTATGATGAGATGTCGTTTGACGACAAAAAAGAAATCCTCGATGAACGGGAAAATGAAGATGATTCACCGGAAGATCCGCTGCAAACGCTGGAAAGTTTTGAAATCAACGATCCTTCTGACGTAGAGAAATTTTTGCAGAAAATTGAAGAAGAAAGCAATAAGATTCGTGAAGCCAATGCCAAGAAGTACCATATTGCTAAAAATGAGTCCAAAAATCCGGGCTTGATCGTATCAACCAAGCTGATGCTCAAAGATTGGCTGACGGTTGACAAGCGCATGGGAACTGGTGATTTTTGGTGGGGATATCTTGGGATGTACCTCTTGACGATTATTGTCAGCGTAATCATGGGTGTGGTTTTGGCAGGAATCTATATGTATTATCCTAAGATGGTCGGAACCGCTTTTGACGTGATGTTCACTGCTTGGATGATCTTCTTCTTTATCACGACCATTACTGCATTTATCAGGAGATTTCATGATTCTGAACTGCCGATATTCATGATTGTTTTTCGTTTCATCCCGGTTGCCGGCGAACTTTTCTGCCTGTTTTTTGCCATGCGTCCGCAGATGATTTCAAACGGTCGTTATACTTTTGAAAGCAAATCCAAATGCAAAAAGAGGACAAAATAGGAAAAACGTCGATAGAACTGCAATAAAATTAAGGTTATAATGTAGACATCAGATATCCATATAAGATCCGCTCGTGGATAGAAAGGTTGATGTAATAATGCAATTGACAAAAGGCTTTGAGCAGGCAGCGTGCATCATGGCACTTTTGGCAACTCAAAATAGGGGAATACCGCTGTCTTCACACGTCATTCATACTCGCGTCAGCAGCTCGCAGACGTACTTGAAAAAAATCATGCGTAAGCTTGTCGTCGGCGGCTTGATAACTTCCGCATCCGGCAACAGCGGTGGATTCAGTTTGGCGAGAGAACCGGAAGACATTACGCTTTTGCAGATCGTGTCGGCGGTTGAAGGGGAGATTCATACCTATCCGAACAACGGACTGCTAGATCTTGTATTCAGCGACTTTAAGCCGATTGCGACCGAGGGAAACAGTGCAATCAACGCGGCTTTTGATGCGGCCGATCAGCTGTGGCGACAGGCGCTTGACAAAGTGACGATTTACGATCTTTTGTGTCAGACTCTCGGGACGGTCGACGTTCCAAAAGTTGACTGGAACAAGCTGCAGCTTTCGCCGTCCGAACAGGCAACGGCCATTATTGAGAAAATTCGGACGAATCTCCGTTCCGGAAGATGAAGCGTATTTTAAGCTCAGGGTTAATCCTGGGCTTTTTTGCGCAGTTGCGAGTCTTGCAATTATATTTTTCAGATTGTATCATAGTAATTGTCGAAGAAGAGGTCGCAAAGTTCATCAGTAAGCTGGCGGAGCTGATAAAGCAGCGTTGAAACCGGACGAAAGGGAGATTTGCCGAAGCATGCTATG
>JBHADD010000134.1:0-7853 GCA_041854925.1 Ligilactobacillus sp.
GTGGGAATGATAGATTCAGCTGCATTTGTATAGTTTCATTTTATAGCATTGCGAAGATATTTTGTGAATACAAAAAATGGTGTTTAAAAATCATCATCAACACCATTTAGTATAGACCCTTTTTTTATTGTTCGGGCGCGGTTACGGGAAATTGGAAAAATTGGGATTTTTACGTAAATTTGGCAGCATGTTCGCTACAATCAAGCGATATGATATAATTGAAAGAAATATTAAATTTGATCAGAAAAAGGTGATGCGATTGAAAAATGCAGTTGCTAAAATAAAGCTTTATGGCTGGCGCGCAATCAAACTGTGCTTATTGTTCGGACTGATTGAGCTGCCGCAATTTGCGCTTTCTTTGCCAAAATTATTGCTTAAATACATCAATGGGCCAATCGTCTATATTTTGCCTTGGATGTTTTTTGTCGGAGGATACGTTGCAGTGACGTTTATCCTGTTTACGTATTTGCAACGGAGACATCCTGAAAAAAAGATCATATGGAAGCCAAAGGGGAAAGAAATCAACACGATCATCATCGGGTTCATCGTACTGATGGCTGCCAAGATGATCATCGGATCTTTTATGACGCAGCAAACTGCAAATGATGCCGCAATTGAAAAACTCTTCAGCATTTCGGTGAATACGAGTTTTATGATGGTCTTTATGACTGCCATTGCTGCTCCGGTGGTTGAAGAATTGGTTTTCAGGGGATTTCTGATGGATTATTTCTTCACCGATCAGCCAATCTTTGCAATTTTATTGAGCGGATTAGTTTTCGGATCGATTCATTCATCGACAAATCTCATCAGCTGGGTGATGTACGTGGTGATGGGAATTATTTTGGCCGCAACGTACAACAAGGAAAGAAATCTGGCAGCCAACATTTCGCTGCATTTTTTAAACAATTTGCTTCCGTCAATCGTTTTACTGTTGTCCAGTCTGCAGCAGCTGCTAAAATAAAAGAGGCTGGTCTCAAACTAAAAAGAGGTTGGGAAAAAACTCTTCCTCAATTGAAAACCCGGATGATTTGCAATCAATTGCAAATCTAATCCGGGTTTTTGCGTATGCATGACAAGCTTCTGCCATGATGGAAATAACCCAAAAGCAAAACGTGTCGGTAAATTTAAATGAGATTGTTTCAGCAGGCGCTGCATTTGGCAAAATCACTGCCGTTTACGGACAAATTACCAAAAATGGACCCTTTGTCCGTAATTTTGAATGAAATCTTGGTTGGATTAGTTGAGCAGCACCATATCTAAAAAAGAGCAGTTTCTTGCGTATAGAAAATTGAAGACATCACGGACAAAGGCAATCGCGCATCGACCGTCTTGTCTTCGTTCGGCATTTCATTTAATGCAAGCAGGAAACGGGACTTTTTTCACAGCCTCTTTTTAGCTCAGTTAAGCGGATCGCCGTACCATTGGCTATAAAGGTTGCTGATGATTTCAACGGTTTTGACCGTGATTTTTTTCGCGAGAACCGGACTTGACGTTTTTTTGGAAGAGATGCAGTCCGAAACGTGATTAAGTACGTTGATTCCTGCATCAAGCTCATTTTGATTCGTCAAGCGTTTGGTTCCGTTTTGAGTCATCACGACGACGTCGTCCGGATCAAGGTAGTTTTGAATGACGATTTTGCCCTTTGTACCGACGATCGTCAATTTGTCGTCAAGGTCAAAGTCAAGACTGATGACGTTATTGACCAAAACGTTCCCGCAACGAAAATTCAAGGTGCAGCGAGTATCTGCTTCGCCGACCTTGTTGACGCCAAGTCCTGACCAGTCAGTCGGTTCAGTCTCCAAAAGAAACGGAATCAAGGTGAGCGGATAAGCTCCTCCGAGGTTTAATGCTCCGCCTCCTCGTTCAAGCGAGCGCGTCCAAGCAGCATCATATGGGAGGTGGGTGCGGCTTTCAACGTAGCAGATTGTTCCGATTTCTTCTTTTGCAATCATTTCTTTGATACGTGAATAAACTGACAGGAAAACGGTCTGTTGTGCTTCCATCAAAAAGCATCCTTGTCTTTCAGCAAGCAGGAACAATTCGTTTGCACCGACTTTGTGTTTGGTGAATGGGGGATCGATCAAAACGTGCTTCTTGTTTTCAAGCGCAAGTTTTGATACTTCGTAGTGATTTGTGTTTGATGTCGGAACAAAAATTGCATCAACGTCCGGACTTTGGCAAAGTTCCGAATAGCTTTCAAAAACCGGGACATCGATGAGATTTTGCTTCGCCTTTGTTTTTTCGCAGGCAAGCGCAACGATTTCACTGTTCGGATTCAACGCTGCCGCTTTGACGAACCAGTTCGAAGGTTCAATTGGACCCAGGATACCATAACGAATTGACACGTTCATCACCTTCACTTTCAGTAATTATATTAATATTGTAGCAGAATTTTAACAGAAATTATAGCAAAACCCAATCATCACCATGTTTAAATGCAGAGGAAAATCAGCACTTCCTTTCACAAAAAAAGAGACCGAAAAAAGATCTCGATCCCAAATGTCTGAATGTTAACATTAAAGTCCAAAGATAGACTTGTAAAGCAATGCGCCGCAGATGCCGGCCAAAATAGGCGCAATGACCGGAATCCATGAGTAGTCCCACTGTGATTTGCCTTTGTGCGGAATAGGCAAGAATTGGTGAACCAAACGCGGTGCAAGGTCACGAGCAGGGTTCAAGGCCGGACCTGTCGGGCCACCGAACGAAGTAACGATGACCATTACCAAAAGGCCGATGCCGATGAAACCAGCGCCTTGGTTGCCATGTTCAAAGACTGGCGAGTGCGTGATTGCAAGGGCGCCGAAGACCAAGGTGAACGTTCCGAAGAATTCGTTGACAAAACCGTTGAGCTTGTTGCCCGTAGCATCGCTCGTCGAGAACGTGCCCAAGATGGCATCGGAATTTTCCGTCATGTCATAGTGAGGCTTGAAACAGATCCATACGACCAATTGACCAACTGCAGCCCCGATTAATTGAGCTGCGATATATGGAAGTACTTCGTGCCACGGGAATGCGCCCGCAAAAGCCAAGCCAAGAGTAAATGCCGGGTTGATGTGGTTGCCTGAAACAGAGCCGAACATTAAAGCAGGAATCATAACGGCAAAACCGTAACCGACAGAGATTGTGATCCAACCGCTTTTTGTTCCCTTCGTCCCCTTTAACTCAACGTCGGCAACCGAACCGTTGCCCAAAATAATCATGATAGCCGTGCCGAAAAATTCAGCGGCAAGTCTTGTTGCTAATGAAAAAGTCATTTTATCCTCCAAAATTTATAAAAAATAAGTGATACACTCTAACAATGATAACCATAGAAAAACCTATTGTCAATAAGGCTTTCAATGATTTCCAACAATTTCTTGAGAAAAATGTAAGAAAATGGAAAAGCATGATGAATATGCAATAAGAGCGCTGTCTTTTGCATAAGGAAAAAGATGCTAAAATTATATATTTACTAAGAATTCTCGTTATTACTGTTATTTTCGCCGAGATAAACTACAATGGTAGTATAAACGAATGTGGGATGTGAAATTATGATCGCAAAAGCTGCACAGAAGATGATCGAAGAACGTGAATCAAAATTCCTGATTCCTTCTGAAATCGTTGCAAACGTTCGGGAAGACAATCACTTGGATCACGCTTTTCTCGTGCTGACCAAGGTCAAATATGCCAAGATTCCTGTTTTGGATAGCGAACAGCACTTCAAGGGCTTGCTTTCTTTGGCAATGATTACGGATACGATGCTTGGACTCAACGGAATCGATCCGAGCAGACTCAGCAAAATGAAGGTCAAGGACGTGATGCAAAAAGACGTTCCGGTAATCACTTTGCCTTATAACATTGAAGAAATCATGCATCTTCTCATCGATCAGCCTTTTTTGGTGGTCGTCGATGACGAAAGGTGTTTTACCGGGATCGTAACGCGTCGTGAGATTATGAAAAGCGTCAACTATATGATTCACGATCTTGAAAAACAATATTTGGTTACGCCGAATCCGGATTTCGTTGATGAAAAAATAGGCATGAAGGCAGATTTAAGTTATAATGATAAGTAAATAATGCAAAAGGAAGTGGAATTGATGCCAAAATTGGATGCACATGACATCATCAAAACAATTGCCGAATCAGAAAAGAAGACTCCCGTCAAGGTCTACGTCAAAGGTGACCTTGCCTCGCTCGAGGTTCCAGAAGAGCTTGATGCTTATTTTGGCGACAAAGCCGGCGTTTTGTTCGGCGACTGGAAAGATGCGGAGAAATTTTTGAAGGATCATTCTGAAATTACCGGATATCACGTTGAAAACGATGGACGCAATACTGGCGTTCCGCTGCTTGACAAGAAAAAATTCAATGCTCGAATCGAACCGGGCGCCATCATTCGCGATCAAGTCGAAATCGGTGACAATGCAGTCGTCATGATGGGGGCCGTAATCAACATCGGCGCAGAAATCGGACCTGGATCGATGATCGACATGGGAGCCGTTTTGGGCGGACGCGCAATTGTTGGTGCAAACTGTCACATTGGTGCGGGGACCGTGCTTGCCGGCGTGGTCGAACCGCCTTCTGCTCAACCGGTCGTTATCGAAGACGATGTTTTGATTGGTGCCAATGCGGTCGTTTTGGAAGGAGTTCGCGTCGGAAAAGGTGCCGTTGTCGGTGCTGGCGCCGTCGTGACGAAAGACGTTGAGCCACATACGGTCGTAATGGGAATGCCCGCAAAGAAAGTCAAGGACGTTTCTGAGGTTAAGGAAGACAAGATTGAACTTGTCGATGACTTGCGCAAGCTCTGATATTTTTGAGACACGGCCCCTGCAAGGGGGCTTTTTTGGATATTTATACGGAAAAGGTGACGAGGATGGCACTTTCAGAAAAAGAGTTAATCGAAATCAGAAGGAAATTGCATCAGATTCCTGAAATCGGAATGGAAGAATTTGAAACGCAAAAAATACTTTTGGCAATTATTGAAAAATTTCCACATGATTTCATGAAAATTAAAACATGGAAAACAGCGATTATCGTGCATTTGACAGGATCAAAAGGACAAACAACGATCGGATACCGGACGGATATCGACGGCTTGCCGGTTGAAGAAAAAACCGGCTTGCCGTTTTCATCAAAGCATAAGGGGCGGATGCATGCTTGCGGACATGACATTCACATGACCGTCTGCCTGGGTATTTTGAGCTATTTTGCAGAACATCAGCCGAAGTGCGACATGACGTTTATTTTTCAGCCGGCAGAAGAAAATGCAAGCGGCGGCAAGCAGCTTTACGAAAGCGGGGCACTTGACGAATGGATGCCTGATGAAATTTACGCATTTCATGACAACCCGCAGCTTCCGGCGGGAGCAATCGGCTGCTGCATGGGGACTCTTTTTGCCGGAACCTGCGAAATTCATGCCAAGTTCATCGGAAAGAGCGGACACGCTGCATTTCCGCATCTTGCAAACGATATGGTCGTTTGCGGCGCTCAGTTCGTAAATCAGATTCAAACGATCGTCAGCCGCAACATTGATCCGATTGAATCGGGCGTCGTGACTCTTGGTCACTTTGAAGCGGGAACGACGGGCAACGTGATTGCCGGATCATGTCAAATCGACGGGACGATTCGCGCTTTGACTCAAGTCAACAATTTGAAGATTCAAGAACGCGTGCGCGCGATTGCAGAAGGCGTGGCCAAAAGTTTTGACTGCGAGCTTGAACTTGATCTGCATCAGGGCGGATATCTGCCGGTTGAAAACAACGATGAAACGACGAAAAACTTTATTTCATACATGAAAGAAAATAAAGACGTTGAATTCATCGAAACAAAGCCGGCCATGACGGGCGAAGATTTCGGTTTTTTGATTTCCAAGATTCCGGGAACGATGTTTTGGCTTGGCGTAGATTCGCCTTATTCGCTGCATTCAGAACATCTTGCGCCAAAAGAAGAAGCGATTCAAAAAGGCGTCAGTGCCATGATCGGTTTTCTTGAAGATCGTCAGCGGCAATTATAAAAATAGGCTTTTGATTAAATGCTGGACAATACGGTCGATTTGTGACTGATTTTGTCCGGCATTTTTTAAACACAGTGCTGCTCAACTAATCCAGCCAAAATCTCATGCAAAATTACGGACACAAGCCGCTTTTTGGAACATTTGTCCGTAAAATCGGGTCCGAAACGTCTGAATTTTTACGGACAAACGGCTTGTTTTGCCCATTTTGTCCGTAATCGCCATGAGCAAGCCATTTATGGATAAATGCTCATTTTTATCGACGTGTCCGTAAACGGCAGTGATTTTGCCAAATGCAGCGCCTGATAAATCAGCACGCTGAGCCATCAGTCGAATTTACCGCCAAACTGTTTTGGGGTTATTTTCATCTTGGAAGGCGATTGTCATGCATACGCAAAAAACCGGATCAGATTTGCGATTGATTGCAAATAATCCGGTTTTTCAATTTGAGGCATATTTTTTGTCAGAAAAAGCTACTTTGTCAAAGAAAGCGGCGACGTCGGGATATTGAAACCATGTTCTTTCAAATCGTCGAGATAGCGATCGCGCAAGGTGCGGGAGATGGCGTACTGGGCACCGTTTTTGGCATATGCAACGACGCGCAGAACAAGGTCGCCTGATCCGAGGTCGACGGTTCCGAGAATTTGCGGAATTTTAGTCAGATCTTCCAGTGTTGGAACGAGTTCTTTGTTTGCATCCGCGATGATTTTTTTCATTTCGTCCACGTCTTTTGAAGGATCAAGCCGAATATCGACCAAAACGCGCATGTCATTGCGAGACATGTTGCTGACGATCGTGATGCTTCTGTTCGGGATGAAGTGAAGCGTTCCGTCATAGCCGATGATCTGAGTCGTTTTGAGTCCAATTGCGGAAACCGTTCCTTCAATCGTGCCAATTTTGACGTCATCGCCAACTGAATATTGCTGTTCAAGCAAAATGAAAAATCCAGTGACGACATCGCTGACGAGTCCTTGGGCACCAAGCCCCAAAGCAACGCTGACGATTCCGGCGCTGGCAAGAAGCGTGCTGACCGGAACGCCAAAGATGGACAAAACTGCATACAGGTAGAAAAATAAAACGCAGTAGTGGAAAATATTTTGACTGAGCGTATACATCGTTTCGATTCTTCCTTGAGAAACGGTACTGCTTTTGGCACGAGCTCCGGCAAAGCTTCGTTTGATCAGCTTTTTGCCGATTGCATGAATCAAGAAGAACAAGATTGAAATCACGGCAAGGGAGAAAACTGTTGAGAGAAAATTTGAAATCATCTTGTTCCAATCGAAATGTTCAATGTAGTTTGTCAGAATATGCGTATTTTTAGCGGTAGAATTCGTAAGTTTAATGTCTGCCAAAAACGAAAACATCACGTGCACCTCATTTCAAGTTAGTTCACTAGCCATTATATCAAAAAATGTTAAGTTAAACCTAAGCAAGGCCCAAATAAATTGAAGTTTTAACAAATGAATGATATTCTAAAGACATAAGAAATGTTAAGGAGGATTTGTGATGGCGATTACATTTGGGCAAATAGCGGGGTTGATTGCCGCAATTGCGTTTGCCGTTTTAGTTGTTTTCATGTGTCGCGTGTTGGCGCACTTGGTTCAGACCGTAAAAGAAATGAACAAGACCGTTGACCTTTTGACGCAGGACGTTGACAAGCTTGCCAACAATGTTGACAGAATCATGGACAAGACGAACACGTTGATGGAAGATGTAAATTCAAAGTCTAAGAAACTTGATCCGCTTTTTCAGACTGCGGCAGAATTAAGCGAAAGCATTGCTGATCTTAATCAGGCCACGAGAAGAACGGCGGAAAAAATTTCTGAATCGGCATCCGGTGCCGGCAAAGTAGCCTCTGCATTTAAAA
>JBHADD010000135.1:0-12088 GCA_041854925.1 Ligilactobacillus sp.
GATGGCGCACCCTTGACAGATCCTTCAAGAGTGATAGTGGACAGACATGGATGCATTCGCATCCCCTGCACAACTTGTGCCTGGGAAAAAATATTTTACACACAAATTAGGACTTGACTCGGTTTTACGGACAAATGCTCCTAAAAACGGCTTTTGTCCGTAAATCCCCATCATAATTGCCAAAAATTTACGGATAAATCATTGAAAAATGCCGGTTTGTCCGTAAAATGCGTTTTGCTTACGGACAAATCAGCAAAAAATGGCACTTTGTCCGTAAATTTGAGTGAGATCCTGGCTAGATTGGTTGAGCAGTACTACTGCTTGAAAAAGTAGTTTTTATTCATTTAATTCAAGAGTAAAACGGGATTTTTTCCAGTCGCATCTTTGGTTCAACATATGATTTGATAGTGACTGTCAAGCAGTCGAATTTGTCCGGGAGCAATACCCGAAAGTTTGATTTGAAAATCTTTCGTAATGAATGCTGCTCCAAAAACATCTTGTTCAAACGGATATTCCGGCAAAGGTTCGCCCGCAAAAAAGAGACGCGTCGTTTCGATTTCTGCAGTGACGGATTTTTTGGAGAAGACAGTGACGCTGTTCAGATTATTCTCCCTGGGATATCCTGTATTTGAATCAAGGATATGATGATAACTCTTTTGACCTGAAGTCAGTCTTCGTTCGTAGATACCGCTTGTGACAGCCGAGCATGGCGGCATCGTGACGACTGCAATCGGTTCATCGTTGTCTGAAAAAGGACTTCTGAGACCGATGCGCCACAATCCATCGCAATGGTGCGGAGGTTTTCCGACCATTAACAGGTTGCCGCCGAGATTGATGATGCCGCACGCGATTCCGTATGCATGCCATAAATCTTGGATGCGGTCAGCAATATAGCCCTTGGCAATAGCCCCGAGGTCGATTTCCATGCCGGCTTTTTTTAAGAAAATCGACTGATTGGCATCGTTTAATTCAATCTGCCAAGGATCGATCAAAGAAAGACGCTCTGAAATCTGTTGTTCAGAAGGGACTTTCGCATCAGGAAATCCGATGTGCCACAGTTTGACGAGCGGACCGATTGCAGCATTAAAACCAAAGCTTGCACGACTTTTTTCGACCGCAAGCTTTGTCAGTTGATAGACCGAAGTCTCAACTTGAACCGGAAACTTTCCGGCAGCCTGATTGACGCTCATGAGCTGGGAATGATCTCTGTTGACGGTCAAAACATCTTCGTAATGATTGACAAGGTCTGCGCTTTTTTCAAGCACGGTCTGGTCAAGCGTTCCGAAGACGGTCAATGAAATGCTAGTGCCCAATGCTCGGAAATGCTTTGTCAGCGCGGTCTGTTGGATATTTTCTTTCACGCTTGCGATGCCCCTGTAACCGAATCGGCTTTAACCGACATCTCCGGCTGTCTGAGATTGACGATCACTGGCCGCTCGGATGTTTCCTGCTCTGCATTTGACAAAGATGCACCGGTCGTTTCGTCAACGGAAGATTTTACCAGGCCAAAAGTTTTCTCATCAATTCCATAGTCATTGGTCTTGTCAGTTTTTGAAGCGGACGTTGAAGCATCGACGGTTGATTCGTTTATTCTCAAATCGACGATGACCGGCGTTTCTCTTGGTTTGGAAGATGCACCGGTCGTAGCATCAGCTTGGTTGTTTCGACCTGCCATGGAGTTGATCGAGACCGCATATTTGATAAAACCGTCAAAGCACGTGTCGAGCCATGAAATCGTGCGATCGTCGTTTAAGTTGTCATTCTTGTCAAATGCAGAGGGTGCATGTCCAAGCAAAAACTGATGACCAGGGAGCACGTATGGTCCGAGTCCCGGTGAATCAAGGATTCTGCGCAAGTCGTCTTGGGCATAGACCGTGCCGAGATTTCCAAGCGAGGCGCCGACAATCATGACCGGACGATTCGTTAGCGGGTGAACGTCATAGGAAAGCCATTCAATGACGGATTTGAGCGCTGCCGGAATCCCATGATCGTATTCCGGCGTAGCAAAAATGACGCCGTCAGAATGATCGATTTCGGTTGCTAATTCCATGATTGAATGCGGCGTTTCATCAAAGTCCTCGCAAAAAAGAGGATATTCTTTGATTTCTTTAATGACGATTTCAGCTTTGGCTGCGAAATGTTTCTTCATAAAATGAATCAGTCTGCGATTGTACGATTTGCTGGCATTTGTGCCGACAATGGCGATGAATTTCATGGCTTGGCCCTCCGATTTTTGTTCTGTTTAAATTATAGTTAAAAAATGATGCAAATGTCAACGCTGTAAGGGGTGTTTCACGTGAAACACCCCTTGCTTAAGATGATGAAATGCTTATATAAAAGCGGAAATACGCACAAATGATTGGTATATGCTGAAAAAAACGCAAAATAAAAGGTCCGAACAAGCAGCTCCGACCTCTAATACTTGAGATATAGATAAAATTTATTAGTACTCTCGAGCGGAGAACCCGAGGTAAAGAAACTTGCGGTTGCAGCTGGTCTAGTTGCAACTCGAGCACATAAACTTAGTTTAAATCAGTTTATGCGAAAAAACAAGCAAAAAAATCACTTATTCTAAGGATAACGAATATAATCACATGCATATTTTGTGAAATGCAGTGCCGACCTAATTACGGATGATTCGTCAAATAAGCATCGTGAACTGGATTTGGCAGTTTTTTCCGAGAAACATGAGTCATTGAGGTGCTTAGTTACGGGCGAAAGCGAAAGAACGCGATTGTCCGTGATCGAGTATCTATAATAGGAAGAAAAAAGACCAGAGACTGCAAAAGCAAAATATGTCAAGAATCATTCCTGATTTGATCAGTATGTTTCGTTATCCAAATGATGATTGTAGTATTCGACTTTAACATCGTCATCCGAAACGGAAAGTTTTGTGACGGAACCATTTCTTGGACCATTTTTGGCCGACCCGAGCTCGGGGGCATAACGATCAACGATTGAGCGAATCGTGATGCTGTGGCTGACAAGCAAAATGTTTTCACCGTCGTGATGATGCTTGCGCAGCCAGTCGAAACCCTCATCGATTCGTGCCCAGTAGTCTTCATCTCTTTCAGCATCTTTGAAAGGATCGACCTCATGCAAAAGGTCTCTGGTTGCAGCAAGAGAATACTTGTCCAAAAGGTCATTGTAGGTGCGGCATCCGTGAACGGCACCGACCATGAGCCATGTCTGGGTCGCATCGTTTCCCTCGAAGTAGCCAAAGCTTTGTTCGCGGAAATACGTTAAAGTCTTGCGTTTTGGCGTTTTTGGATACTCTTTGTTTTCAAACAGAATACAGCGACACGTTTTCATGGCACGCGTCGTGTCGGAACTGTAAGCAGCATCAAAATGGATGTTTTTGAGATGTTTGCCGGCACTGTGGGCATCATTTGTGCCTTTTTCGGTTAACGGGGAGTCACACCAACCCTGGAGGCGATTATAGCTGTTGAGAATCGTTTGTCCGTGACGGACCATGTAAAGCGTGAATGTCATTTGTTTTCTCCAATGTTTGTTTTATTATCAACAATCATAATAACACATTCCGACAATTTTTCGTATGAATGTATGGAACTTTTGGCAGGCAGACAGGTATAATTAGAATTAGCAAAACCATGTAAAGGGGATTTTGACTTGAGAAAGACTCAGCATATCAAACTATTTTCGCATAACGACTTGGACGGATTCGGTGCCCCTTGTCTTTTTTACGCATTGGCTCCTTATATGTTCAGGGGCGTTGAATTCGATTTGACGACCTGTTCAGCCGGTAGCCTTGACCGCGAGCTTGAGCATTGGTTCAAGGAACCGGATATTTTGCGCTATACCGATGTCTACATTATGGACATGACGCCTGACAGCGACTATTCCTTCAAGTTGTTGGAGCAAAAATTCGCCAATCACTGGCTTATTTTCGATCATCATGAAAGCGAAGCAGAATTGCGCTCCGGATACTCGAAGAACTGCATTTTGCCGTTGGATGAAAACGTCACGCCGAGCGCGGTCAGTCTGGTTTGGGATTTCATGACTCTCCAGCCGAATTTTGCGCTTGTTCCAAAGCAAAAGCAAAAAGAACTGGCAGAGCTGGTTGAGATGATTCGGGCATACGATACGTGGGATTTTCAAAATGACAAGAACATGTCTTATGAAGAGCGCAAAGCAGCCGACGAATTGAATCAGCTGTTTTGGTTCTTCCCTTTGAGCAAGTCAAAATCTTTTGTCGATTCTGTTTTTGCTTCCGGTTGGGAAAAATACAGAACTGAACATGAGCTTTTGATTTCAACTTTGGAAGGGCGACGACAGCGGTATCTTGACAAGCACCTCAAAAACGTCGAAACGTTTGAAATCGAGGGACACGGCTTTGGCGTGGTCTATGCCAGCGATTATAAATCGGAAATTGCGCATGAGCTGCTTAAAAAATACGATGTTGACGCAGCCCTCGTAATTGACAGCCACAGCGTGTCGTTGCGCTCAAACGGCAGACTTGACGTGGCAAAATTTGCTGAAGACTACTTCAGAGGCGGAGGACATGCAGATTCTGCCGGCGGACGTCTTGAAGTCGAGCCAATCAAGGCAGCCGAACAAGCCGTCATCGAATCGGTCAAGCAGCGCGCCAAATTAAATGAAGAAGTTGCGTCGCAAAACGAAGAGGGAACTTCGAGTCTGGGCGATTCGCTTGATCCCGAGATGGCTGCCAAGCTGGCATCTTTGTTTGGAAACGACGGTAAGTAAGAACTCTGCATTTGACAAGAGGGGTGAGAATATTGACTTATCAAAACGATCTGTACGTTGAACTGGCAAAAATTGGCAAAAGCCTTTCGAGCGAACGACGCTTGGAAATCATGGATCTGCTGGTTCAAGGACCAAAAACGGTTGAAAAGATTGCCGAACTCACCAAGATGAGCGTTGCAAACACGTCGCGACATCTGCAGGTTTTGCGCAGCGGAAACCTTGTCGAACGCAAGCGTGACGGAAATCACATCTATTACGGGCTGGCTTCTTCAAGGGTCGTTGATTTATTCTATCTGTTGCGCGACGTTGGGGAAGATCAGCTTGAAAGAATCAGTCAGATCAAAGAGGACTTTGAAAAAAACGATGTTTATGCGATGTCGCTTGATGCGGCTTATAACAAGGCCAAAAGCGGCGAAATCGAACTGATTGACGTGCGTCCGGCTGACGAATACGCGACTGCTCACATTGCGGAGGCCAAAAACATCCCTCTGCCTGATCTCAAAGAAAAGCTTGATACGCTTCCGGCTGATAAAGACCTCGTGGTTTACTGTCGCGGCAATCTGTGTACGTATGCAACTCGAGCTGCCAGAATTTTGAGCGAATCAGGCTATAACGCTCACAGCCTGAATGAGATTACCTATGATTGGAACAGATACATTGAAAAAGAAGGTGCAGGAAAAAATGAGAATTAACGTGTTGCAGCATACCCCAAACGAAGGTCCGGGCGCCATTCGGTCATGGGCAGAAGAAAACGGACATGAGCTTTACGTGTATCACCCTTATCGATATGGAATCCTTCCTGATGTCGAAGAAACGGACATGCTGGTCATTTTGGGCGGTCCGATGAGTCCTAACGATGATTTTGAATGGCTGAAAAAAGAACGCGAACTGATCAGAGACGCAATCAAACAAGATTTGCCGATTTTTGGAGCATGCCTTGGCGCACAGCAGATTTCAAAGGCGCTTGGCGGAGTCGTCAAAAACAGCGGCGTCAAGGAAGTCGGTTTTGCACCAGTCTTTTTAAAATCGCATGCGATCAAAAATCTTCCGGAAGAGGTTTGCGTGCTCCATTGGCATCAGGATTGTTTTGAAATTCCAAAAGGTGCGGAGCTTCTTTTTTCAAGCAGACTGCTTAAAAATCAAGGATTTGTCATGAATCACCGCATTGTCGGACTGCAGTTTCACTTTGAGCCGCTTCCGAACGATTTGCGCGAAATCGTCGTCAATGACGGTTCTTATACTGAGGGGAGCGACCTTGGACAAACGCCTGAAGAAATTCTTTTGCACGGAATTCCTGAAGAAAACAAGCAGATCATGTACAAAATTTTGGACTACATCAGCGATGGGCATAAAGATTGACGAATAAGATGGCAGATGGTATATTCTAACCATTCAAGTGATTAATTGAATAGGTGTTTCGGAGGTGGATGCAAATGGTAAAAAAATTGACTGATGACAATTTCAAGAAAGAAACGAGCAACGGATTTTCCTTGGTAGCCTTTATCGCCTCGTGGTGCCCTCCATGCAACCGTCAAGCGCCCGTCATCGACGAGCTTGATTCGGAAGTAGGCAAATTAATTACGGTAGGCAGGCTTGATACCGATGAAAATCCTGAAACTTCTAAAGAATTTTCAATCATGTCGATTCCGACCCTGATGCTTTTGAAGGACGGCAAAAAGGTCAAACAGCTTACCGGTTTTCATAACAAGGAAGAGTTGATCGGCATGGTGGGAAAATATATTGACTAGTGAAAAGCACCTGTTCAGAAAGGAATTTTCAAATGACTGAAAAATACGATGTGATCGTGATTGGCGCAGGTCCTGGCGGGATGACTGCTGCATTGTACGCGTCTCGTGCCAATCTCAAGGTAGCAATGCTTGATCGCGGCATTTACGGCGGTCAGATGAACAATACCGCCGAAGTCGAAAACTACCCTGGATTTAAATCAATCATGGGACCGGAACTTGCCAAGAAAATGTATGAAAGCTCGACGCAGTTTGGCGCAAAGCTTTTGTATGGCAGCGTGACCGGCATCACGGTTGACGAAAACGGGACGAAGCACGTCAAAACGGACAGCGATGAATATGAAGCAGAAGCCGTTATTATCGCAACCGGATCGGAGAGCAGAAAGCTTGGCGTTCCAGGTGAAGAAAAATACAGCGGCCGCGGCGTTTCATACTGTGCCGTTTGCGACGGGGCATTTTACCGCAATAAGCGCGTTGTTGTCGTTGGCGGCGGCGATTCTGCAATCGAGGAAGGCTTGTATCTTGCCAATTTGTGCGAAAATGTCAACGTTATTCATCGTCGCGATGAGCTTCGTGCACAAAAGATCTTGCAGGATCGTGCTTTCGCAAATGAAAAGATGTCGTTTACGTGGGACAGCGTCGTAACCGAAATCATCGGAGACGACATGAAGGTTTCAGGCGTAAAAGTGCACAATAAAAAAACCGGAGAAGACAGTATTCTTGAGGCAAACGGCGTCTTCATCTACGTCGGGACGACACCGATGACCGAGCCGTTCAAAGAGCTTGGCATTACTGATGAAAATGGCTGGATCGTTACTGACGATCACATGGAAACAAAAATTGACGGCATTTATGCTGTCGGAGACGTTCGGCAGAAATTCCTGCGACAGATCACGACGGCTGTCGGTGATGCCGGAATTGCGGGACAAGAAGTTTTCAACTATATCCAGATGAAAAAATAAAGCAATAAGATAAAATTTGACGTTGATTTAATGATCAGCGTCTTTTTTTATGCAAGAAAATCGGTGTTGATTTGTTTAACGAATGACAGCAGCTTCTTCAAAAAAAATAAGTTGGCAATTGACAAAATTGTACCAACGAATTATACTAAGAGAGTAGATAAAAAGAAAACGCTTAATTAAAGTAATTGGAGGAATGAGACATGACAAAAAACGAATTCCCTGAAGGTTTCTTGTGGGGCGGCGCCGTTGCTGCTCACCAGTTAGAAGGCGGTTGGAACAAGGGCGGCAAGGGCGTTTCCGTTGCTGACGTCATGACTGCTGGCGCAAACGGGGTTCCGCGCGAAATTACAAAGGGAGTTATTCCTGGCAAGAACTATCCTAACCATGAAGCCATCGATTTCTATGACCACTATAAAGAAGATATTGCCTTGTTTGCCGAAATGGGCTTCAAGTGCTTCAGAACTTCAATTGCATGGACGCGCATTTTCCCAAACGGCGATGATGCAGAACCAAACGAAGAAGGTTTGAAGTTTTACGATGACTTGTTCGACGAATGCCACAAGTACGGAATTGAACCAGTCATTACGCTGTCTCACTTTGAAATGCCGTATCATCTCGTCGAAGAATACGGCGGCTTTGAAAATCGCAAAGTGATCGACTTCTTCGTTAAATTTGCAGTCACATGCTTCAAGCGTTACAAGAACAAGGTCAAGTATTGGATGACGTTTAACGAAATCGACAACCAGTCGGCCTTCAATAATGACTTCCTGATGTGCACCAACTCCGGTCTGCTGCTTGGCAAAGACTCAAAGGACAACGAAGCGCGCATGTATCAGGCTGCTCATTACGAAGTTGTTGCCAGCGCCCTTGCAGTCAAAGAAGGACACAAGATCAACCCAGACTTCAAGATCGGGACGATGATCAATTATACGCCTGTTTATCCGGCAACTCCTGCTCCGGAAGACGTCTTGCTTGCACAACGAGTTGACCAGCGTCGCAACTGGTTCTCAGACGTTCAAGTCTGGGGCGAATATCCTAAGAACGTTGAGGCCTACATTGAACGTGAAGGATTCCGGCCCGATATTACCGAAGAAGATCGCATCGTGCTTAAAGAAGGCACCGTTGACTATGTCGGCTTCAGCTACTATCAATCAATGGCCGTTTCGGCAAATAACGTTGCTCCGGACGACTTGGACGATGTTTTCAAGGCCCTAACGGACAATCCTTTCTTGAAGAAGAGCGACTGGGATTGGCCAATCGATCCCGTTGGCTTGCGCTACTCGCTCAACCTGTTGACGGATCGCTATCACGTGCCGTTGTTTATCGTTGAAAACGGCTTGGGTGCCGTTGACAAGGTTGAAAAAGACGGCAGCATTCATGATCCGTACCGCATCGACTATCTTCGTTCGCACCTTGAAGAAGTCAGGAAGGCAGTCGTGCTTGATGGCGTTGATCTGATGGGTTATACGCCATGGGGATGCATTGACCTCGTTTCAGCCGGAACGGGTCAAATGTCCAAGCGTTACGGTTTCATCTATGTTGACAAGGATGACGAAGGCAAAGGGACGATGGAACGTTCCCGCAAGGATTCATTCTACTGGTATCAAAAAGTTATCAAGACGAACGGTTCAGACCTTGATTAAGGTGATTGTTTGAGTTAAAGATTGTCAAAAATAATTATTTCCCGGGAAATATTCCCGGTTTTTTTGCTGTTTTTGTGGAAATTCAGAGCGTTAATCACCTATTGCTGACAAAAAGATAGAAAGCTTCATGAAAATATGAGATAATTCCATTATAGGTATTGAAAATAGGTATTTTAAAAGAGGAGCATTAATGAAAAAATTACGGCTTATTTTTTTCAGCATGATTTGCTTTTGGATGTTGGGATTTGCCAGTGCCAAGGCAGATGATGATTACGAAATTACAAAGTATGAAGTCAACGTTGATATCTTGGATAATGGTGACGCCAGGGTCAGACAAGACGTTGCATACGATTTTGACGGTGATTTCCACGGTGTTTACTACAACCAGGACATGAGGGGAATCAAAGGCATTCGGGACGTTTCTGCACAAGTGACTCAAAACGGCAAGACGATTGAATTGGAAGAAGGTAATTCCGGTGCAGACAATACATACGGAATCGTTGAGAACAATGCTCAAAATTTCAAATTGAAATTGTATCACAAAATTTCGGATGACAAGGCTGTATTTACTTATGGCTATACGCTAAAACAAATGGTCACCTGCTATAATGATACGGCAGAATTGAACTGGAAGGTCATCGGAACCGGATGGGATCATTCGTTGCATAATGTCAAAATTACGATCAATCTTCCAAAAAAGAACATCGACAAGCTGCAGGCATGGACTCACGGACCTCTCGACGGACAAACGAAAGTGGACAAAAAGGCCGGCCGCGTAATCATGACGCTTGATCGCAACCCTTCAAATACTTTTGTTGAAACGCATATGATTTTTCCAAAAGATGTCGTTCCTTACAGTTACAATCATGTTTTCAAGGATGCAAAAAGGAGGATTCAAAAACAAGAGGCCAAACTTGTAAAAGAAGCCAACGGAAAAAGGGAGCAGAGGCGGCGCTTGAAGAGCTTGTTTACGGCATTCGTTGTTGTTTTGGGAGTCGTTTACGTTATTGTGGCGGTTTTCGTTTCTCCTGGCAATAAGACCAAACCGGAAGGAAAGTACGTTCATTCATATGAGATTCCTTCCGTTACGCCGGAAGTCGCTTATGTGATCGACAAGGACGTCACCCCGAATACTCAAGCGTTTTCGGCTTATTTGATGCGTCTTGCAGGAGAACGACGCCTTGAAATCGTCAAGTCTGATGAAGACAAAAAAGATTATCGCATCTTTTTGAAAGATGAAAAACTGCTTGATGAGTCAACGTTTCTTGACTATCTTTTTACCAGAATAGGTGACGGAACTTCATTTTCAGTCAAGGAGATGAAGAAAAAATGCCGACGATTCAAAGATTCAAAGCGTTTGAATCAATATTTTGAAAGCTGGGCAAGGACAACCAAGGACCAAGCCGATGAGCTGAATTATAAAGACAAGAAGAATTCCGCCTATGGAATCACATTTGGCATTTGTGCCGTCGTAATCTCGTTTTTAGTGATTATGGCTGCTTTAGTGATTA
Organism: Ligilactobacillus sp.; assembly: GCA_041854925.1. GTDB lineage: Bacteria > Bacillota > Bacilli > Lactobacillales > Lactobacillaceae > Ligilactobacillus. The sequence goes on from JBHADD010000135.1 coordinate 10,587, forward strand.
TGGCTGCCGTTGTTGAAACGTCGTTCGTGACCTTGAAAGGGGCAGGGTTGTTGATGGTGCTTGATCTGGTCGTTTGGGCAGCATACGTTTACTATTGCAGAACGCATGACAAGTATACGACAGAAGGACGAAAACTCCGCTATCAGATTCGGTGCTTCAAGAAGATGCTGAAAGACATCGGAAAATTTGACCTCAAAGAAGTCGGTGACATTATTTTGTGGGAACGGATTTTGCCGTATGCGGTCGCATTTGATCTGGCCGATCGCGTCATTGCCGCATTGAAATTTGAATTCGGCGAAAAGGCCATCGAAGATGCGTGGGGGCCAAACTATATCTTTGTCATGTCCGGATCTGATTTTGGAAGAGGATTTTCCGAATCGTTTTCCTCGGCACTGTCATCCGTCAGTTCCTCGGCCAGCGGCGGATCCGGCGGCTTTTCCAGCGGAAGTTCCGGCGGTGTCGGCGGTGGATCCGGCGGCGGTGCTTTCTAAAATTGCAATATAAGATACGGTGCTCTGGACTGCTTTGGCGATCCAGAGCACTTTTTCATACTTAAGACTGCATTTTATAGAGGGGATATAAGTCAACAAAGAAGCTATCAAACAATCCAAAAAAGTACTTGTCAAACCTGTACCAATATGTTATAAATGATGATGTAAAAAGAAAGCGGTTAACATCACTAAAATCAACAATGTTACCGTTAACGTTTAACAGTGTTTTCTGGAGGTAATTATTATGGCTGAAAAAACAATCATGTTATGCTGCGCTGCAGGGATGAGCACGAGTCTTTTGGTGTCAAAGATGCAAGCATCCGCAAAGGAACAAGGTCTGGACTATGAAATTTTTGCAACGGCGGCTTCTGATGCCGATCAACAGCTTGCTACGAAGAAGATTGACGTCGTTTTGCTCGGACCTCAAGTTCGCTACTTGGAAGCTGATTTCAAAAACAAGCTTGAAGGAACGAATATTCCTCTAGCCGTAATCGACATGACGGCATATGGCATGATGAACGGTCCTAAGGTGCTCCAACAAGCAATTGATTTGATGAAATAAAGGACGGTTCGACAGATGACTGAAGAAAACAAGATTACTGAAGAAGAACAGATGCAGATTACGATGGGGCTGATCATCAACGCCGGGAATGCCAAAGCCTTTGCAGTTGAAGCAATCACATGCGCCAAAAACGGCGACTTTGAAGGTGCCAAGGCCAAATTGAAAGATGCCGATCAGGCCCTTGTCGAAGCACACAATACCCAAACTGGGATGCTGACGCAAGAAGCACAAGGCAATCATGTGAATGTTACGCTTTTGACCGTTCATTCGCAGGATCATTTGATGAATGCGATTACTTTCCTTGATCTTGCCAAGGATTTGGTCGACGTTTACGAAAGAGTCGCAGAACTCCAAAATTAAGCAAGAAGGACTTTGAAAAAGTCGCGTTTTTTTATCTTGGCAGATTGCAAGAAATAACTTGAACGAATTTAGTGACGCAGATTAAGCAA
>JBHADD010000136.1:0-2530 GCA_041854925.1 Ligilactobacillus sp.
CTTCGACACCGATTGCAGACAACAACTCAAAAAATCGTTTGATTTTTTCTTCTTTTGGCGTTTCATGAATCCGGTAAAGAAACGGCACGTTTGCCTTATTGAAATGTGCGGCAACCGTTTCATTTGCCGCAAGCATGAATGATTCAACCATGCGTTCGCTCGTTCCGCGTTCACGAAGCTCGATATCGATTGCGTGTCCTTTTTCATCAACGATAATCTTTGCTTCATTTTCTTCAAATTCGATGGCACCGCGTCTTTTACGCATTTTGAGCAGAATTTTATGCAATTCGCCCATTGTTTCAAACATCGGTACAAGATCCTTATATCTTTCCATCGTTTTTTCATCATGTGATTCAAGAATTTTGTTGATGGCAATATAGGTCATTCGCTCCGTTGTTTTGATAACGCTTGGATAAATTTCATGCGCAACGATTTCGCCTTCAGGAGTAATTTCCATGTCGCATGAAAGCGCTAAGCGATCTACCTTTGGATTAAGCGAACAGATGCCGTTTGATAGTTTTGCCGGAAGCATCGGAATTACTCGATCCGTCAAATACACGGAAGTTCCGCGCGAAAAAGCTTCATCGTCAAGCGGGGTTCCGGGCGTGACATAATGCGAAACATCGGCGATATGAACGCCTAAATGATAGTTTCCGTTCGGCAATTTCCAAGCTGTTACCGCATCATCCAAGTCCTTTGACTCGATTGCATCAATCGTAACGAGTTGTTGATCGCGAATATCGCGACGACCATTCATTTCCTCTTCCGTAACATGATCAGGAATTTTGGCAACTTGCTCCATGACCTCTTCGGGGAACTCAGAAGGAATCTTGTGTTGATAAACAATTTGCAAAATATCGATGCCAGGATCATTAACGTTTCCGATGACTTTAACCGCCACGCCCTTTAAAATGCCGGGAACGTGCGGATCAGGATAAGCCGTAATATCAGCCAACACGACTTCTCCTTCAACGGGATGCAGCCCGTTGTCTTCCAACAGAAAACGATATGCGGACAATTTTTTGTCCTTAAGATGAATTTCACCAAGGACTCCTGTCGGATAAGTTGCATCAGGATCAACAAAAAACGAGCCGACGACCTGCGTCAAATTATGTTCGACAATCGCAATGACTTTTCCGTCTGGTCGCTTGCCAGAAGCTTCGTCGCCGGGAGTCAGCATCTCAACTTCAACTTCATCACCGTTAAGAGCCGATAATGTTTGAGTCGGATTGATGAAAAAGTCTGGTTGTTCCGGATCAACCGTGACAAATCCAAAGCCGCGATCATTGGCATGAAAAATACCCGTGAATTTTGGCAATGAATTATCCTGGGCCAATGTAAATGCCCCGTTTTGATTCAAAGTAATCTGCTTGTCATGTTCCATTTGCGCAATTGCTTGAACGACAAATTTGAATGACACGCTGTCATTCATCTTAAGTCCTTCAGCTAATTCACGTACCGTAAATTCCTGGCTTGGACATTCTTTAAAACGTGCCAATAATTTTTCAATAATCTTCTCTTTTTCCATTGACTTCCTCGTTTTCGTTCTTTTTCTTTAAATTTTTATTTTTAGATTAAAAAAACTCCCCGATAACCTAATATTACGCAGGGAGCCAACTCTTAGTTAGTGTGAAGAAATGTAAACCAACGCTAATGCTAAAGCGAAGAATACGATTCCTAAAACAGTGGTAACTTTTTGCATGAATGCTTCAAATCCGCGCGGCTTTTGCTTGCTAAAAAGGTCAGCAGCACCACCGGATAATGCTGTCGATGCATTATCTGTCTTAGCAGGCTGCATCATGACAGAAATAATGATCAAAACAGAATCAATCATTAACAGTGTTAAGAGCGTATTGTACAACAGGGTACCCTCCTTACCCGCTTTGGTAAACTACATCTACTCTAATTTAGCATATATTTCATAATTTTTCCAGTTAATTATTATTTTGCTCAAAGGCATTGGCATCAATTGCTCTTCTGATTCTTGAACGCTCTGAATGGGAAACAAGCACGACCAGCGTGTCCCCGCTTCTAATCACCGTATCCCCGTGAGGCAAAAGTTCTTTTTCGCCTCTTCTGATTGAAATCAACAGCGATTCTTTTGGCCAACTGATGTCTCTGACCTGCTTATCCTGCAAAAACGAACCAACAAAAACCGGAATCTCCAAACGATCTTTAAAATCGCCATGAACCTTGGCATTTTTGGATTTTTTCAAAATATCATCAAGCATTGCCGCATAGATCGGCTCACCCCGAAGCAGGTCAACGACCGTATATGCAACAAGTGCGACGACTGCTAGCGGCATCAAGTGCTTGATTGACCCGACCATTTCGGTTACCAGCAAAATTGCCGTAAACGGTGCTTTTGAAATACAGGCAAAATAACCGGCCATAGCATAAATTATGCAATTAACGACGTATATCCTGGGCATCAATCCGATATCAGCCATAAACGAGCCGTAAAGTCCGCCTAAAATAGCACCGAGCGACAGAATCGGCAAAAAGATTCCGCCCGGAAGTCCCGAACCGA
>JBHADD010000137.1:0-3154 GCA_041854925.1 Ligilactobacillus sp.
ATTTGAAGGCTCATTCTTCGTTATCGCTTACATCATTGCTTTGGCTATATTTTACACATAATTTAGTTTTCGGAATTCAACGTTGCCAAAAATAATTTACCTCTATATTAAATGTTAATTCCTTTAAAAAAATACCATACTCCAAAACTAGACCATTATCCATGACATATACTTTTGTCTGCAATACCGTCTCAAAGAAGATCATCAATCAAGAGTTCAATGCTATTTCCCGAATTCCAAAAATTCCCGTAATTCATCGAAAATCTTTGGAAGATACTCATGTCCGTACTCCGGCAAAACCAACAGTCTTTTTTTTGAATTGATCCGATTGAACGCCGCCATCTGCGTTTTAGGAAATACGACCGTGTCTTTGAGACCAACGGCCATTACGACTTCTGCTTTGATGTTCTCAGCCAGATACTTGACGTCGACGTAATCAAGCAATCTGAAAAACTCGTCTTCATTTTTGTGAAGCGGATCGCGATATCTGAACCAATATCCGAGTTCATCGAAAGCACTGTCATCACATCCTGCTTCATACGCGGCTCTGTAATCAGACAAAAACGGATAGCAGACCTGAACCTTATAAATATCCGGAACAAGTCCGCAGCATGCAAGCGCCAGTCCTCCTCCTTGAGAAGCTCCTTGAACGAAAATTTTCTTTTCATCAACAAAGTCCATGCCCTGAAGAATTTTGGCAGTCTTGGCAGTATCAAGAAAAACGTCTCTGAAATAAAGCTTTTTAGTATCTTTTTCTTCTATCCCGCGAATCAAAAGTCCATGCAAAACGTCGCCCGTCGCTTGCTGCTTATATTCGGAAAGGCCCCCTTGACCTCTTGCATCCATCGCCAAAACGACATAGCCTTCTGCAGCCCAACCGACTTTATCGGAAAAGTCGCCACTGTCGCAATGATATCCGTGGAAAAGCAATATTCCTTTGCGTTTTTCCCCTTTTTCGACTCCTTTCGGCACAATCAACTGGCAGTGGACTCTGTCACCTCCAACGCCCGTAAACCATAAATGATAGAAGTCCGCAACATTCGAAGGCAGATCTTCCTTATCGAGTTCAAATTCAGTGCCGCTTTTTTCGACTTCTTCAAGACCTTCTTTCCAGAAGACGTCAAAGTCTTTGGGACGATGGCCTAGACCTCTATAATCTTCATAACAATTCAAATTAGACAACATAGATTTTAGTTCCTTCCCGCTAAAAACGTTGATAAGTCAACGTTTCTAAGCACATCAAAGATTTTTAGAAAGCGCATTCATAAAACGAATTATAATCTCATTTTTAAATTCGTCAAGTTTTTTAAAACATTTTCAAGCGTTTTAAAAAACGTTTCTTCTACTCAGGCGTTAATATTTACAATGATTTCTACAATCCTTTGCTCTATATGCCTGATCCTAGCCTGAAGGTCATCTCGACTGCGCTTTATGCATTCAAAGTTCCTTACGGCACGAACTGGCCGGTTATTTTGTCCGGAGTCATTATCGTTATCTTGCCGATTTTCATCATCTTCCTGTTGCTTCAAAAGTACCTTTATAATGGTGTCAGCGGCTCAGTCAAATAAAGGATGATTCTTATGTGCAACAAAGTCTTCAAAATAGTTCAAAAGTGCTACGACATTATAGAAGGTTCTGTTTGGTTCTGGATGATTTTAATCAAAAATTTCTTCGTCTACGGATGCAGCCAAGTCGTCAGCCACTTTGATAAAGGCGGCAGCAATTGCCTAACCTTTAGACAACATTTGAAAGAGCAACGAAATGATCAGCGAAAGATTCCTCATGAAAAAAATTATCCTTCTTGCTGACTTTCATGCTTGGAATTTGGATCTTAATTACATTTCTGTTATCTAAAAACCAAACATGAAGTTTCATGATACAATTCTTTGAAATTGTCTCAACATTACTTTTAGCTTTTTATATCAGCTATTTGTTGATGACGATTGCTCTGAATTTGTCAAATGCATCACAGTCAAAAAATCTGCTGATCTTAGTATTTCTGACTGTTTGCAAAAAGCCCTTGATTTCAACGGCTTTCGTGGCTTGCATCATTTTAGCCGTGATAATCGGCCGCTTGAATCTTGTCTTTTTGCTTTTCATTATTCCAAGATTATGCGCATTCGTAATTCAGAAGTTATCCAAAAATTTGATTAGATGATATCCATGGCAAATGGAACACGTAAAATGTATCATTTGCTTTTTTTGTTATACTGTTGCATAATATGAGATAAATAAAGGAAATTTATAAGATAAACTTATTTCCTCTGGAAAGGATGCTTTGCAATGTCTACAAAATACCAAGTTGTCGCTGATGCAATTCGTGAGCGCATTGAAAACGGCACATATAAAATCGACGAACTTATTCCAGATCAAAATGCACTTGCACAAGAATTCCATGTTAACCGCTTAACCGTTAAGAAAGCTTTGGACGGCCTTGCTGCCGAAGGTTTAATTTATAAGCAGTCCGGTCTTGGCACCTATGTCCGTGGAAAGATTCCTTTTATTACTCCGCATGACGTTTCCGTCAATGACTTCGGCGGAGCGTTCCACCATTTTGGTGAAGAACATATCCAAAGCAAGGTCATTTCTTTTGACGTCGAACTTCCAGATGAACGCATCCAAAAGAACTTGAGCATCAAGCATATCGACCCCGTCTACAATATTACTCGTCTCCGGATTATCGATGACAAGCCGACCGTCTTGGAACATACTTACATGCCTGTTCGCCTCGTTCCTGATTTGGAAAGAGAACATGTCAATACTTCAATCTACAAATACATTCATGAAACGCTTGGTCTGAAATTCGGCGGTGCCTTCCGCAAATTTTCAGCGTTTGGTGCAAGTGGCGATGACCTTAAATATCTTGAAGTCGAAGAAGGCAGCCCGATTCTTGAACTCGAACAGCTCGTTTGGTTGTCGAACGGCAAGATGATCGAGTATTCGACAAGCCGCAACCCTGGCAACCTCCGCAGCTATACGGCTTTGAATGTGAATAATTTTTAAAGGTGTGGATCCGAACGCCACAACCAAATATTGATTAAAATCCGTGCCGGTGATGAAGTGCCCTATAATTGTTAGACAAAGTAGTCTAATGATTGTGGGGTATTTTTTATGGCAAAGTACAGTCCGGAACTGAAAGCGGAAATTATTAGTA
>JBHADD010000138.1:0-3690 GCA_041854925.1 Ligilactobacillus sp.
CATGTCGATGCTGATGTTTTTCGGCACGATTTCAGTAATGACGACTTCAAGGTACGTCAGGATAACGACGCCCAAAACGGCACTGATCGCCACGATGCTCGTCTTGTTCAGTGGCATGAAGCCAAGCAGATCGGTCAACAGCGTAGCCAGCGTATCGGCGCCGAGCCACCCCAAAATAATCCCAGTTGTCGTGACACCAACCTGCGTTGTAGAAAGATACTCGTTCATATTCGACACCATGTTTAGTGCGAGTCTTAGCTTGCGCTTGTTCCCTTCGCCGGCTTCAAGCGCACTTTCAAGCGCACTCTTACGGACGGAAACAATTGCAAATTCTGCCGCAACGAAAAATGCAGCAAAATAAAAAACGACGAGAATTATGATCAGATTGGTTAACGCCTGACCATTAGACATATATCACATTCCTCATTTCTTTAGTTAATTTATCTCTATTAATATCTTATCATATTTTAGGCGAGTTGATATATAAAAGTTGTTTAAACAAAAAGCCCCTGCAGGATTCAAAATCCAACAGAGACTTTCTTTTCAAACGTTCAAAACGTTATTTTTGGCTGCCGACAGGAAGAACGGCACCCTTATACTTGTTGTTGATCCACTTTTGAGTCGACTTGGACTTCAAGGCCTTGACAAGCTTCTTGATTGCCGGCTTCTTTTGGTCGCCCTTTTGAACGGCAATCAGATTTGCATATGGCGAAGATTTCTTTTCAAGCGCAATTGCGTCTTTTGTTGGCTTGAGACCAGCTTGAACGGCATAGTTGGAGTTGATGACCGTTGCGTCGGCTTCGTTTGATTCGTAAAGCTTAGGCATCAATTTTGCTTCAAACGTATGCTTGAACGTGATGTTTCTCTTATTCGTCTTGATGTCATTGAACGTTGCCGTTTCAAGTTTTGTCCCCTTCTTAAGCGTGATCAGACCGGCGTCCTTGAATAGTTTGAGAACGCGACCGTAATCGGAAACGTTGCTTGAAACGTAGACCTTGGCATTCTTTGGCAGTTTCTTCAGGCTTTTGTACTTCTTGGAGTAAACACCGATCGGTTCCAAATGGATGTCGCCGGCATCGACCAAAGTACCGTGATTCTTTTTGTTCCAGTCTTTCAAAAACGGAATATGCTGGAAGTAGTTGGCATCGATTTCGCCGTTTGCAAGCGCCTTGTTTGGCATGATGTAATCATCGAAGACCTTGATCTTAAGATTGACGCCTTCTTTTTTCAATTGCGGCTGAACGTGACGCAAGATTTCAGCGTGCGGCGTTGCCGAAGCACCGACAGTAATCGTCGTATCGGCATTCGCTACTGTATTTGCACCAAGAAAAAGAGCTGCTGCTGCGATTGTCGCAGTCAAAACACCTGTAAGTTTTTTCATAAATTCTCACCTCATAAGATTTTCATTAACGTTTATCAATTCGTTTAACGGCAAAATCGCCAAGATACTGGAAAGCAAACACGATAATGACGATAACGACCGTTGCCGTCAGCGTGATCGCGTTGTTGTAGGACTGAAAACCATCCGTGTATGCCAACTGTCCGAGACCGCCGGCACCGATTGCGCCGGCCATTGCGGTATACCCGATCAAGGAAATCGCCGTGACGGTAATTCCCGAAACAAGCGCCGGCAGACTTTCCGGAATCAGCACTTTAAAAACAAGCTGCCATTTGGTGGCCCCCATTGATTCGGCTGCTTCAAGCACTCCGCCGTCGACTTCGTGAAATGCGATTTCGACCAGTCTGGCGTAAAACGGCGCAGCTGAGAAAACAAGCGACGGAATTGCCGCCCTGGCTCCGGTAATCGCACCGACAAGCACCTGTGTTACGGGCAAAAGCAACACGATCAGGATAATGAACGGAATCGACCGAAAAACGTTGACGAACAAGGCGACGACCCAGTTCAGCGCTTTGACGGCCTTGCTGTTTGAACCTGAAGTTTCATACAGCAGCAGGCCAAGCAAAAGCCCCAAAACGGCAACGATCAGAATCGAAACGATCGTCATCCAAATCGTTTCAAACGCTGCAGACCAAAGATTCGGCCAATTGACGTTCTTAAATTGAAAATATGATGCCAAACCGTTGTTATTCATGATCAATCACCTTCGTTTCTATGCGCAATTCATGGAACAGTCGAATCGCTCCGTCAATGTCTTCTTTTGTCCCCAAAAGCTGAATGAACAGCGTCCCAATCGTCGAATTGGAATCGGCCAGCTGATGAATCGATCCTTCCAAAATGCTCAGCTCAAGTCCAGGGAACTGCCTGATGACGCTCCCGACAACTGGCGTTTCCACCTGGTCTCCGTGAAATCTGAGCTGAATCAGCTGTCCGTTCGGGTAGCGCTCAAGCAGATCTTTGACGACGCTTTGCGTATCCTTGGTCTGGTTGGCGTCAACCTCTGCATTTACGAAGCGTTTCGTCAAATCTTTCTTCGGATGCGTAAAGACTTCTGCAACCGGCCCTTCTTCGATCACCTGCCCGTTTTCCATCACGGCAACCGTATCGGCCAGTTTGCGAATAACGTGCATCTCATGCGTGATGATCACGATCGTCAAATTGAGTTTCTCGTTGATCCGTTCAAGCAGATCAAGCACTTCGTCCGTCGTTTGCGGATCAAGCGCGCTCGTTGCTTCGTCAGAAATCAAAATATCGGGATCGTTCGCCAATGCCCTGGCAATTCCGACGCGCTGCTTTTGACCGCCGGAAAGTTGTGCGGGATAAGCATGAATGCGCTCGCCCAACCCAACGACTTCCGCCAAATGCTTGGCTTTTTCTTCGCGCGTTTTTTTATCGACGCCCGCAAGTTCCAACGGAAATTCGATGTTTTGCAGAACGGTTCGCGACCACAACAAATTGAAATGTTGAAAAACCGTGCCGATTTTTTTGCGCTGCTCGCGAAGTTCGACACCCTTGAGCCCGTTGATTTTCTTGCCGTTGATGATGACTTCGCCTGACGTTGGCGTTTCAAGTCCGTTCAGCATTCTGACCAAGGTACTCTTCCCGGCGCCTGAAAAACCGACAATTCCGAAAACTTCGCCGTCATTAATTTTCAAGTTGACGTTTTGAACCGCTCGCACGGGTCCGTCATCTGTTTCAAACGTCTTTGAGATATTCTTAAATTCAATCATTCTGTTACCACTTCCTAAAAAATCGTAAAAAAAAGCTCTCATCCGAAAAAAGGACGAAAACTCGCGGTACCACCTTACTTTGCCCGAACCTTTCGATCCAGGCCTCACTGACTACTGACATAGCCTTAAACTTTATCGCATTTCTGCGGACCGCGAGCTTGCACCAACGATCTAACTCGGAGTTCATCTTCAGCATGGCTTTCCAACCTTCCTTCTCAACTTCCGGAAGTTCTCTGTAGAAGTACTCACCATGCCTACTCTTCTCTTCAACGTCATTATACTGTTGACTTAGATACTACAATTATTTATGAAATTTGTCAATACCTTTTCTAATTTTTTATTCTAAAATTCTTAATCGGTAAGAATCTTCTGGCAAAATGCAGAGCATGAAGCATCTTTGCAGTGGGTTGGAGGTGGTATTTCGGCGCTCTCGGTGGACTATTTTTCCAAATTTTGGAAATTTTTGTTCTACTTTCGGAGGCGCGCATCGCGACGGCAGACAAAAAAGTCAAGTCCTAATTTGTGTGTAAAATATTTTTCCCAGGCACAAGTTGTGCAGGG
>JBHADD010000139.1:0-3589 GCA_041854925.1 Ligilactobacillus sp.
AATCAACGCATGAATTGTATTTTTCGATTTCTTTGACGAAAACAGCCAGATCAACGCCAATCTGCTTGGCAAGACCCTTAAGAGTATCATCACGAAACAGCGTCCCGGCCTCAACTTGAGCATCGATTTGTTCTTGAGAAGTATTACAAGCGGTTTCCTTGATTGCGTCATCAGCAATCAGATAAAACAGACCACAGTTGTCAAATGCAGCCTTGGTCAAAACGTCGCGCCCGGAATACTAGTCAACAAAACGCTTGCCCTTTTGATTGACCATGACGTAGTTTGCAGGCGGACACTGAATGCCGGTAAACAATTCACCGGTTTGCGGATCGGATACGGGCATCATCTGCGTGAAGCCCATCCCGACAAGATCGGCCCCAACGCTTGTTCCGAGTTTGATTCCGTCACCGGTGATTGCAGGAGAATTCGAGGTCGCAATGTCATCATCGCTTTTCGTCCAGTAGGTATTGTACTTTTGTACCATCTTGGTATTTGCTCCGTACCCGCCGGCTGCCAAAACGACACCGCCCTTTGCATGAACGATGACTTCATGACCGTCCGAAGCACAACCGACGGCACCGCAAACGCGCCCGTTTTCATTGACTAAAAGCCTTACTGCCGGAGTTTCGGTCAAAATCGTTCCTTGGTGCTCCAAAACCCAGCGCTTGAGTTCTTTGATAAACGCAAACCCTAGACCCTCTTTTGGCTTATGCCCGCGATGCCATAAGGATCCGACCGGCATCTTTGTCAAGACTATTCTAACAAAAGAATGCCTGTTTTCATCTGAGACTCTATTGATCTTTTTCAAACTCAAATTAAAAGCTACATTTCATCAGGTGCCTTGACGCCGAGAAGACGCAACGATTCTTTCAAAACTTCGGCAACACTCTTAACCAAGGCGAGTCGTGCTTCTTTTTGATCATCATCTTCCAGAATTCTTGAATGAGCGTAATAACGATTAAAGGCCTTGGCCAAATGGATTCCGTATTTTGCAATAACTGACGGCTCATATTCTTCAACCGCCTTCAAAACGGTTGAAGGGAAATCGGCTAACAGACGCAGCGTTTCCCATGCTTCAGGATCGTCAAGATAGTACTTCCCCGTAGCCTCGAGCACAGGGGTTCCTGCCTTGCGCAAAATGCTCATTGCTCTTGCATGCGAATATTGAACGTACGGACCCGTTTCGCCTTCAAAACGAACAACTTCTTCCAGATTAAAATCGAAATTGTTCAGGCGATCATTCTTAAGATCGTGGAACACAACGGCTCCGACGCCGACGGCTTCTGCAACCTCAGCCTTATTTTCAAGTGCAGGATTCTTTGCTTCGATTTGTTTTCGGGCCAACTTGACGGCATCATCAAGCACTTCCTCAAGCAATACGATTCTTCCTGAACGAGTCGAGAGCTTCTTGCCGTCTTTTGTAATCAGACCGAACGGAATGTGATGAATATCATCAGACCAGTCATAGCCCATTTCTTTTAAAACAGCCTTAAGCTGCTTGAAGTGATTCTTTTGTTCATTGCCAACGACATAAAGCGATTGCGCAAATTCATACGTGCGCTTTCTGTAGATGGCGGCAGCCAAATCACGCGTAATGTACAGCGTTGCTCCATCAGTCTTCTTGATCAAAGCCGGATTGAGATCATATTTGCTCAAGTCGACGATCTGAGCACCCTGACTTTCATGAAGCAGATTCTTTGCTTCAAGCATTTCAACGACTTCATCCATCTTGTCGTTGTAAAATGCTTCGCCGTTATAAGAATCGAATTTAATATCCAAACGATCGTAAACGCGCATGAACACCTTGAGAGATTCTTCACGGAACCACTTCCAAAGCTTTGTAGCTTCTTCATCGCCGTCTTCCAAGCGTTTGAACCATTCGCGCGCCTCTTCGTCAAGTTCAGGATGATCGACGTCTTCTTCGTGAAAACGCACGTAATAGCGCAAAAGCGAATCAATCGGGTCTTTTTTGACTTCTTCTTCTGAACCCCAAAGCTTATAAGCACACATCAATTTGCCAAACTGGGTGCCCCAATCTCCCAAGTGATTGATCTTGACCGGCTTGTAGCCAGTCTTTTCGAGTAGCTGCGCAATCGAATTGCCGATGACGGTTGAACGAAGATGACCCATGGACATCGGTTTGGCGATATTTGGTGATGACATGTCGATTGGCACATTGCCGCCCTTTCCTGCGTCAGCGTCGCCAAAACTTGCTCCTTTTGCAAGCACGTCTCCCAAAACATCCGCCGAAAAATCCTTCTTGTCCAAAAAGAAATTCACGTATGGTCCAACGGCTTCGATTTTTTCAAAACCGGCATGATCTATTTTTTCAACAAGCTCTTGTGCAATCAATTGCGGAGCTTTTTTTAAAACTTTCGCCAATACGAAAGCCGGAAACGCATAATCGCCAAGATTCAATGACTTTGGCGTTTCAATTTTTGCACTAATCTCATCAATGCTGAGCTGACCATCGATTGCTTGACTCACGGCCGAAGCAACAAGTTTTTTGTAATCTTTCATAAACAGTTGATTCCTCCTGTATTTTATAAAATAAAAACGGATAAAAAAAAACGCCCCCTGTCAAAAAACAAGAGACGAGATTTTCCCGCGGTACCACTCTAATTGAATCATCCACTCAATATTAAAATGTGCCCTAAAAAGTGCGCTTCACCCGTTTTCGCTACCCGGCTTCCATCACCCCGAGCTCGCTGTAAGTTTCCGCAGGCTACTCCTCTCTTATCATTGGACAAGACCGCTATATCCGAAGTCTTAAGCGGGTGACGAGAATCGAACTCGCGACATCAGCTTGGGAAGCTGGGATTTTACCACTAAACTACACCCGCATAACAGAGAATATTATATCATATCTCTGTTTAATTGTCATTAATTTTTATGCAGTAATTTTCTTCATATGCTTGAGACTAACTACTGTCCGATTATGAAAATCAGTTACGGCAACATTATCGTCTTTATGATGCTCAATAATTTCAACTACGGCTGAATTTTCATAAATTTTTTCAATTGAGCCCACAAAATCATGACTCATTGATGCGAACTTATCGCATGCCACACGGTCACCGACCTGAAAATTTGTTTCCATCATCTCACCTACTTCGCCTACAATGGTATGAATAGTATCAAACTTTCAAAAAAATTGCAAGTCTTTTTTAACGAAATGTAGAAACTCTTAACTTTAGCCTCTTCTTTAAAATTCAGTGCCGTTTTTCTCATCGCTTTTATTGCTTTCTTCTTTTTCGCGTTGTTTCAACATTTTGTAAGATTTGACGTATGACGGAATCAAAACGAAACAAGATCCTGCCCAGGCCATCGGATTGGCGCAACACGCACCGGCATAGCCCAGTGCTTTTGCCAAAAACAATGCGGCTGAACTTCTCATAACAAGTTCAGCAATTCCCGCAAGCGTCGGCACGATGCTTTGTCCTAATCCTTGCAGAGTATAGCGAATAACGAATAAAATACCAAGCACCCAGTAGAAAGTACACGTTATGTTAAAGTATGTTTGCGAAAGCTTCAAAACCGCCGGTGCCTTATTGCCGACAAACAAGGTAACGAGCTGTTTACCGAAAAT
>JBHADD010000140.1:0-3376 GCA_041854925.1 Ligilactobacillus sp.
AAAAATATTTTACACACAAATTAGGACTTGACTATCTGAAACCATGTACCAAGAAGAAAACTCGACTTTTGAAAAAGGATTTTCCTTAAAATAAAGATCGCAAGGGATGATATAGCAATCAGCAAGTTTTTTTTCAGCCAGTTTTACTGAATAAAGATTATTTTTTTCAGAGTATTTTGAATTTACGATCAATTGGACGTTGAACTTGTCAATCAGATACTCGTACTTTTCTTTCATGAAACCGACAATGACAACGATATCAGATATGCTTGCTTCATTCAGTTGTTTGATTAAACGCTCAATCAAGACCTCGCCTTTGACTCGTAAAATTCCCTTTGACGTTTCAACATTGATTGGTATCATTCGCATCCCTGAACCAGCGGCTAAAATAACGGCTGATTTTGGCGATGTTTTTTCAGCCAGGTTGATCAGTTTGTTTGTTATGCGATTGTTGTTTGAAAGATATCCTTTTTGTTTGAGCGACTTGATGGTTTTGTTGACAAGTCCAAGAGACAGATGAATTCTTTCAGAAATCTGACGCTGCGTAAGTTTTGAATCTTTCAATAACAATTCTAAAATGTCCGACTCATGTTTGTTCATGAAAATAGCTATCTCCTTTTTTGTGAACATGATATTTATATCGAACTATTTCGGAATGATTTAAATAAAAATCATCGATTACCTTAGATTTTTCAATCGTTCTTTTGCCGGATCGTAATCATTGCACTTTTTATATGCTTTGATTGCTTTTTCTTTAAAGCCTAAAACTTCATAAATGACGCCGATGTTAAACCAAGCAGCAAAGCTGTTTGCGCCAGGTCGGCTTGAATCAGCGAATTCAGTGGCTTTTGTAAAGCATCTGACAGCTTCGTCAAAATTTCCGAGATTCATGTAGACATGGCCAAACATAAAATATCCATCGGCATCTTCATAGGGGTAGCCGTAAAAGTTAATTATTTCAGCTGCTTTTTTTGCTTCATTTAAGTTGAGATAGTCAAAGCATAAATCGTCAAGTGCAGAACGAAAATATTCAAAATCATGTCTGGGAGAAGTCTGCAATGATTTCAGATAGGCTTCAGAAGCGTTGACAAAGTCCTTTTGAATATCGTATGTTCGGCCGAGTTGATATAAAAGATAACTGTCATCAGGAGTTTCTTTGAGCTTTTTTTCAATCATTTCTCTATATATCTGAGCTTTTTTTTGATTGACATCTTCATTTGCATAGCCATAATGAATGATTGAAACGTCCAAATCGACCATTGAGCGATTGATTTGACTTGCTGAAATGAGCTGTTCATGAATTGATCCTTCAAAGTGAAAAAATTTGCGGTTGAAGATTCTTGAAACGTATCCCTTTTCAAAGGTATGATCGCTTTGAAGATTCAAAATTTTGATTCTGCCGATATTTTCCATGTGTTTTTTTGAAAAATCAAGCAGTTGTCGGTAATTTATTTTGCTTATTTCTTCATCTGAATCCAGCGAAAAGATAAAATCATTTGTTGCTTTTTTTATGGCAAAGTTTCTTGCATCCGCAAAATTATTGTTCCACGTAAAGTCAAAGATATGGTTCGTGTAGTGATGTGCGATTTCTTTGGTTGAATCGCTTGATCCGGTGTCCGCTATGACGATTTCATCAAAGTAATTTGATGCCGATTGTAAACATCTTTCAAGCGTTTTGGCGTTGTTTTTTGTAATTATGCAAACTGAAAACGGTAATTTCTCCATAAAATATGGAACCTCCTTTATTGATGATTTGATTATAACAATGCAATATGGAAGATTTATAAAGAAACGTTATGTAAAATGAAAATTTCTCTGAATAAATCACCAAAAGATGCTTAAACAAATTGTCGTGTTGCCGATATAACAGTATGTAATCAGTTAATGATACAAGAGAAATGGAGGAATTTAACATGCGTATTAACACAAACGTCGCAGCTATGAACACATACAGCCGTTTGACAGCTGCAAATACCGCAAAATCAAACTCATTGGCAAAACTTTCATCCGGGTTGCGTATCAACAAGGCCGGCGATGACGCTGCAGGTTTGGCAATTTCAGAAAAGATGAAGTCACAAATCGGTGGTTTGACACAAGCAAAGCGCAATGCCCAAGACGGCATCTCTTTGGTTCAAACAGCTGAAGGTGCTTTGAACGAAACTCACAGCATTCTTGAACGTATGCGCGACTTGGCGGTTCAAGGTTCTAACGGTACACTGACGTCATCGGATCGCGGATCCATCAACAAGGAATTGAAGGCTCTTCACCAAGAACTTACGCGCATTTCCAGCACGACCGAATTCAACACGCAGAAGTTGTTCTCACAAAAGGCGGGTGCTGCATCTACATTCACTTTCCAAATCGGTGCCAATGCCGGTCAAACTTTGAGCGTTGCAATTACTGCAATGGACGGCACATCTCTTCTTGTGTCTACGGATGCTAAATTCAGTCTTAATGCTGATGGCACAAATGCTGGTAAGATGATCAAGAATATCGATGCTGCGATTGCTAAAGTTTCTGCGCAACGTGCGGATCTTGGTGCCGTTCAAAACCGTTTGGAACATACGATCAACAACTTGACGGCAACGAACGAAAACTTGTCAGATGCCAACTCACGTATCCGTGACGTTGACATGGCTGAAGAAATGATGACGTTCACGAAGAGCAACATTCTTTCTCAAGCAGCAACATCAATGCTTGCGCAAGCAAACGCAATGCCAAACTCAGTGCTTAACCTTCTTCAAGGCTAAAATTGAAAATAGTTTGAAATAACTTAGAAAAAGCTGATATCCTTCTTTAAGGTTATCAGCTTTTTTTCGATATAGTAAGAGAAGAGGTGATTAGTTTGGAGACATGGGTTGAAGAATTACCTAAGAAAAAGTTTTTTTCCAGAGTAAATACGACAGAATGTCTGGTAACGATTTCGATGTTAGTTTCGAACCGAATCGATACGGTTGAAAAATGTTTTGAGTCATTTAGACCGCTTTTGGAACAGATTCCAAGTGAATTTATTGCGGTTGATACGGTTGGTGATGAAAAATCAGACGGATCAATTGACGTTGCAAGAAAATATGCCGATAAGATCGTTCATTTTGAATGGTGTGACGACTTTGCGGCGGCAAGAAATGCCGGCCTTAAAGAAGCACGTGGAAAGTGGCTGATTTATCTGGATGACGATGAATGGTTTGATGATGCAGGTCCGCTGATCGATTTTTTCTCCAAACCTGAGCTTTATGAAAATTATGATCGTGTCTCGATGATGGAACATAGTTATACATCGGCATCACAAATTGAATACGATAGTAGTAGCTTTTCAAGGATAAGCGTATTGACTCCGGGAGCAAAGTTCGTAAATCCCGTGCATGAATTACTCAAG
>JBHADD010000141.1:0-3502 GCA_041854925.1 Ligilactobacillus sp.
ATGAAGCAATTGATGACGATTCCAAGATGTTGCTGGCAGCTTTAGAGCATACAAGAGACGGGCGCTTGCCTTTGTGCGACAAGAGTTCACCTGAAGAAATCAGAAGTTATTTCGGAATCAGCAAGTCCGGGTTCAAACGTGCAGTTGGTCACTTGCTTAAAGTCGGAAAAATTAGGCAAGAAGACGGTTTTTTGATTCTGATCAAATGATTTTAGGGGGGCCTCAGGATGAACGAATTAGAAAAGATTGAAGACAAACTGCATGAAGCAGGCTTCAAACTGACACCCCAAAGGCGCGCAACGGTCGAACTTTTGCTCAATCACCATACTGAGCATCTAACGGCTGAAGAAGTTTATGCATTGCTCAGGGACAAGCATCCTGATGTGGGGTTGGCCACCGTTTACAGGACGTTGGATATTTTAACTGATATTCAAGTTTTAAACAAAATCAGTTTTGAAGACGGAATGGCTCGTTTTGACCTGAAAACGGATGACAACGGCCATTTTCATCATCATCTCGTCTGTAGCGTCTGCGGCAAGGTTCAAGAGATTCACGAGGACTTACTTTTAGACGTTGAAAAGCGTGTCGATCATCAGTTCCATTTTGCAGTATCTGACCATCGTTTGACCTTTTTAGGAGTTTGTGAACAGTGTCAGCGAAAAGAAAGATTAGCAAGAATTGAGGGTGGACATCATAGAACTTCAAAGAATATTAAATGATTATCTTCACTACTTGAAAGCCGAGCGAGGATTATCCGAAAATACGGTTTCAAGTTATGGATTAGATCTGCAGCAGTTCATCAATTATTTGAGCGAGCGTAAAATTACGGATCTGAACGATGTGGATAAGCAAGTGATTGTTGATTATTTGGATTGTTTGATGAATAAGGGGAAGGCGAATGCATCGATTATTCGTTGCGTTACGAGTTTGCGCAAATTTTTCCAGTCGATGAAACAAGACGAAAAAATTCAGGATGATCCGATGATTTCGATTGAAACGCCGAAGGGTGAAAAGCATTTACCAGAGGTGTTGTCGACAGAAGAAGTTGAAATGCTGCTTAATGCTCCGGATACGTCACAAACTTTAGGGATGCGCAACCGTGCGATTCTTGAGCTGATGTATGCGACAGGACTGCGCGTTTCCGAAGTCGTCAACCTCAAACTTGAGGATCTGCACCTTGATGTCGGCATAATTCAGACCATGGGAAAAGGACGAAAAGAACGAATCGTTCCAATCGGAGACGAGGCGATCGCCTGGATCAACAACTATCTCAACGATGCCAGGCCCGAGCTTTGCAAAGCCAAGCGCAGTCCGTTCCTGTTCGTCAATTTTCATGGCGAACGTCTGACGCGACAAGGAATATGGAAAAACCTCAAGAACGAGGTCAAGAAGGCAGGAATCACCAAGAACGTCACGCCTCATACTCTGCGGCATTCTTTTGCGACCCATATTCTTGAAAATGGAGCCGACTTGAGAATCGTTCAAGAACTTTTGGGTCATTCAGATATTTCCACAACGCAGATTTATACTCATATTTCTAAGAAACGCCTGTCTAAAATCTATGATGAGTCACATCCCCATGCTTAGCTGTTTGTTTTAGTCGTCAAATTGTGGTAAAGTATTGTAGAGTATGAAAATGGCAAGTTTGCCACGGAGGGATTAAATGCTTTACAAGTATAAGAACGACTATGAGAAAATAGCTATGGGGTTGTTGTCGTTTATTCCTGATTTGAAAGAAATCTCGCATCTTAAATCCTGTTTTGAATGGTATCGTGCTGAAGATGACAGACGCCTTTATCTATGGAAAAATGAAAATGGTGATTTTATTGCAATTGCCGGCATTGAAGTTGATGATGATTCGAAACTGGTGATGTTGCGTCATATTTCAGTTACGCCTGCCGAACGGAACCATGGGGTATGCTTCAAGGTAATGGATGCATTGTCCAAGCTTTATCCTGATTATGAGCTCATGGGAAGTTTGGAGACGGCGGGTTTGCTTTCCAAATGGGAGAATCAGAACGGAGTAGCCGATGGAAATAAGTGATGACGGCAAGTTGACTTTCAAATTACCGACTTTTGAAGGACCATTGGATCTTTTGCTCCATCTTATCAAAAAGAATGAAATGGATATCTATGATATTCCGATGTCAAAGATTACTTCCCAGTATATCGACTACTTGCATCAGATGCAGAGTTTAGAGCTTGATATTGCTGGGGAGTATTTAGTTATCGCTGCAATGCTGGTTAACATAAAAAGCAAAATGCTTCTTCCAAGCACCAATGCTGAAACAATGATCGATGATGAAGATTTGATTGATCCGCGTGAAGAACTTGTCGCACAGCTTGTTTTGCACCAGACGTTTCAAGAGGCAGCAGGCAATTTGCGTTTATTGTCAGACGAACGAATGAAACAATATACGCGTGAGATGGAAGATCCGCCTAAAGAAGCTTTAAAAGATCACCTGGAACCAAATGGTGGAGATTTAAAGGCTCTAGGAAAGGCTTTTGCCAAGTTGATGATGAAGAGAAAGTTAAAAGAACCGATTAAAAGGAAAATCAATCTTGAAAAATACAGGTTAAAGGACGAAATCGAGATTCTTGAAAAAAAGATCATGGAAAACAAGGAACCAATCGTTTTTGAGGATCCTTTTCCAAAAAATGCCGAAGTTGAACTTGTGGTAACGATTTTCATGGCAATGCATGAATTGATGAAACGTCATGAATTGAAAGTTTTACAGGAGAAAAATTTTGGTTCAATTATACTGACGGGTGGTGATGCAAGTGCTGTCGAATCAGGCGAAGATTGAAAGTCTGCTGTTCGTTAGCGGAAGCGAGGGAATTTCTTTAACGGAAATTTCTCAGCTTATCGGGTTGCTAAAACCGGCCGTTCATGATCAGATACTGCGACTCAACAAAAAGTATCAAGAGGACAGTTCATGCAGTTTTGAAATCATCGAAGCGGGCGAACGATATCGTCTTGCTACGAAAAAGGGTTTTTCGAATCTTCTTAAGCAATATTTTGAGGCTCCGTCGATGATCGAGATTTCGGGAGCTTGTCTTGAAACACTGTCGATCATCGCATATAAACAGCCGGTGACAAGAATTGAAATTGAAGAAATTCGTGGCGTTCAATCCGGCGGCATGATTCAAAAGCTGCTTTTGCTGGATTTGATCAAAGAAGACGGAAGGCTTGATGCCCCAGGACGTCCGATTCTTTATTCAACGACGACAAATTTTTTGGATTATTTTGGAATCAAGACTCTTTCCGAGCTTCCAGAACTTCCGAAAGGCAAAGATGAACAAGAATCCGACGAAGACGTTTTGGAATTGTTTAACGCAAAGTTGTATGAGGAAGAACAGTAAGGAGGAACATATGGCAGAGGTCAGATTACAAAAAGCGATGGCTGATGCGGGCGTTGCTTCGCGGCGCGCAAGCGAAAAGCTGATTCTTGAAGGACGCGTCAAAGTCAACGGCATTGTTGTCAAAGAGCTCGGAACCAAG
>JBHADD010000142.1:0-5363 GCA_041854925.1 Ligilactobacillus sp.
ATCCCGGATTTCCTTTGACATACTGGATGTTTTCTCGGTTCAGCAATTCACCGATTTCTTCTATCATCTTTTGATCATTTTTGAGCCAAAATCTCCTGCCCAGCATTTTCTTTGTTTGCTTTGATTCATCTTCGACGATGACCGGTATCGGTCCCAAATACCGTTTCATGATGGCAAAGAGCTGTTGTTTCGTTTCTAACGTGATCGTGTTTGAAAAATGCAGCGCAATATATTCAATCGGTTCGACTCGATCGACCACGAAAGAAAGACCATTTCGCTCCTGAACTCTGCCATAAAACAACAGCTCGGCATTTTCTTTTAATCCCTTGTGATATCTGAGAAACTGTTTAGGAAAAAAAGTCGCCTCCATCTCGCCTGTCTGATCAATACTCGAGACAAATGCCATCTCGTCGCCTTTTTTGGTCTCAATTTTCTTAATTTCTTTGATTCTAACAAGAATGATCGCTTGCTGATTGGGAACCAGGCTGGCAAGCGAACTTGTTCCAATGCCTTGGGCAAATGCACTGTATTTGTCAAGCGGATGAGCTGACAGGTATACACCAAGGTATTCCTTTTCCTTTGTCAACCGCTCAGCCATGGTCAGTTTTTTGACGTTTTTTTTGCTAGGCACGAAAAGCGATTCAAGCAAAGGATCATTCATTGAAAGCTGATCGTATTTCACCAAAACGTCAAGTCTGTTCAGCATTTGACTTCGATCTTCTCCCAAAGAATCAAACGCCCCGACGTAAATCAGCGTTTCAACGATCGGTCGGTAGCTTTTGGCGATTTTTTCGCGTTCTTTTGCAATGCCGTCATGATCGTGCTTATCGACAAGCGCACGGTCAACCATCCTTTCCATGAAATCATCCAGACTTTTGAAAGGTCGGTACCCGCCGGCATGGCGCTCAGCTAAAACCTGGCGGATAAAGTCGAATCTGATTCCCTTCACGGACAGAAAGCCAAACATGATGCCGCCTTCCGAAATTCGAAAATCATAGCCGCTTTTATTGATGTCGGGCGCAAGAATCTTGATTTTGCGCTTTTTGGCAGCCGCCAGATAGCTTTGCGTCTTGTCAACGTTGCCGATTACGGTACTCAGCAACGCGCAATAAAATTCTGCCGGGTAACGTGCTTTAAGATAAGCCATCTGAAAAGCCATCTTTGAATACGCAACGGCGTGCGAACGATTGAAACCGTATTCTCCGAATCGCTCGATATAATCATAAACCCGCAATGCGTCTTCTTTTGAGAAACCTTTTTTTTGAGCACCAGCGACAAATTTAACGCGCATCTTTTCAATCGTCCCATGCTTCTTCTTGCTGATTGCCTGCCGCAGAATATCGGCTTCTCCCAACGTGAAGCCACCCATCTTTGACGAGACCTGCATGGCTTGCTCCTGATAGACGATAATTCCATAAGTACTCTTTAAGATTGGTTCCAAAACCTTTGCCGGGTAAGAAACAGGCTTTTGTCCGTGACGTCTTGCCGTAAATTCGTCAATGTTTCGAATCGGTCCCGGTCGATACAAAGCATTCAAAGCAATGATATCTTCAAAATTCTCAGGTCTGATCTTAAGCATGGCCTGTCTGATGCCATACGAATCAAACTGAAAAATGCCTTCCGTCCTTGCGTTATAAAACAGTTCCAAAGTTGCCTTGTCGTCGAGGGGAATTTGCTCAAGGTCAAGTTTCGACGTTTCATTTTGGTTGACAAGATCCTTTGCCGTATTCAAAATTCGCAAATTTCTCAAGCCTAAAAGATCAATCTTAAGCAAACCTGCTTTTTCAACGGGACCTTTCGCAAATTGAGACATCAAATATCCATCATTTCCGATTTGAACCGGAATGACTTCGTCAAGATTTTGATCGCTTAGAACGATTCCGGCAGCATGCGTCGAAAAATGTCTGGGCAAGCCTTCAAGCTTTTGCGCAGTTTCAAACAGGCGCTCGTTTCTTTTACTGTCCGCAATCAAATTTCTGATTCGTTGAGATTCCTGGCGAGCACTCTCAAGTGTTATTTTATTTCCAAACGGTATCGCCTTTGACCAGGCATCTGTTTCAGCTTGGGTCAATCCGAATACGCGACAGCTGTCGCGCAAAGCCTGCTTGGCACCGAACGTTTCAAACGTAATGATTTGTGCCATGTGACGATTTCCGTACGTATCATGAACGTACTTGATAATCTGATCGCGCTTATTATCCGGGATATCCAAGTCGATATCAGGCATTTCGTGACGTTCTTCATTTAAGAACCGCTCAAACAAAAGATTATACTTGATTGGATCAACATCGGTAATCCGCAAGACATAAGATACCAGCGATCCGGCAGCAGATCCGCGTCCGGGGCCAACGATGATGCCGGCTGAGCGTGCATATTGCGTAATCCCGCTGACAATCAAAAAATAGTCTTCAAATCCCATCTCATGGATCACTTTGAGCTCATGATCAAGGCGTTTTTGATAGATGTCGCTCTTATCAGGATTTTCTCTGAAACAGCGTTTGATTCCGTCATCGCACAGCCGTTTCAAATAATCATGTGCCGAAACTTTTGCAACGCCTTTTTGAAATTTGTAATGCGGCAACGAGGTTTCAGATGGAGTCAGCCAAAAGTCGATTTCCGAAAGAAGTTTCTCGGTTTGGCCAAACTCGGTTTCCATCCCTGCATTTTCATAATCGATTTGATATTCCTTTGGTGATTTCAGATAATCAGAACCGGACATACGCTGATCAAAATTGATTCTTTCATCCGCATCAATTGCCTGGAGAACCTCTTGTCCAAAATAATCCTCCGGCTTCAGATATTCGACCTTTGACAGGGCGATTTGCGGAATCTTCAAATTTTCTGCGATTCGATACGCATCAAGCAAAAGTTCTTGCGAAAACTGCGGTCCTTCGCCCAAATACAGTTCTGCACCGTTTGACTGCAATTTCTTAAAAAATTTTGGCGAGCTTGCAACCTTGACCGACTCGGGCGAAACAATCACCGCCACCCCGTCAAGACAATCTTTTATGTCATCGCACGTTTGCGGGTTGTCATGCGGATCAAGGCTATTTTCGGACATCTTGTTTGATGAAATTTTCACCAAATTACGATACCCCGCTGCATCCTTGGCAAGCAAAAGCAAAGAAATCGGCTCTTCTTCACCGTCCCCCTGCATATTAAGCTCAATTCCGATTACCGGTTTCTTTATTCCGTATTTACGACATGCTTCAAAGAATTCAAATGCGCCATAAAGAACGTCGACGTCAGTCAGACAAAGTGCTTCATAGCCCATCTTGCTTGCAGCTTCAACGTACTCGCTGATCTTAAGCGGGCTTTTCAGCAGACTATATGCGCTTTTTACCTGAAGCGGTGCAAACATTTTGCGTCATCCTTTCTAAAACAAAAACACATGTACGCTATTCGCTTATATTATACTAAAATTTCCAAGATACTTCCATTTTTTTGCGACAAATTCACCAAATTATTTGTGAAATGAAAAGAAGTTTGTGCTACAATATGTAACGAATGAGAGGTGTTTTCAAATGGCAAAACAACTGACTATTTTGGTCTGGGGCGCTATTTACGGCGAAGTGATCGGATACGTGCTTTCCGCTTTGGGAGGGACTGCGTTCGATCCCGCAATGAGTGCCGTCATTCCCGCAATCGGAGGACTGATTGCAATCAATCTCTTATCGCTTTTCGTTAAGAGTCCTGAAAAGAAGTAATAAAAGAGCCGAGGACAATCGCCTCGGCTCTTTTAGAACCAGAAAAAAGCCCCGCCGGTTTGGCGAGGCTCTTTAGCATCACTTCCGAATCAGTCCGCAGTCGTCTCAGAAGCGGAAAAACTCAATTTTCCGTTTTCATCCAGGTCAATTAAAACCTCTGAATGGGGCATGACTTTTCCTGCGATGATTTCTCTTGCAAGCGGTGTTTCCACGTTGTTCGTGATAAAGCGCTGCAAAGGACGCGCGCCATAAGCCGGATCATATCCTTTGTCAGCCAGCCAATCGCATGCTTTGTCGGTAATTCTGAGCGTGATTTCCTGATTTTCGAGCCGCTTTGAAAGCTGTGAAACGAATTTTTGGACAATCTTTTGAATGGCTTCTTTTCCGAGCGGCGCAAACATGATGATGTCATCGATTCGATTCAAAAATTCAGGCTTGAAATGCGACTGTGCAAGTTTCATTACGGCCTGTTTGGTCTCATCGGAAACTTTTCCGTCCGCTTGAACGTTGTCAAGCAAAACACCAGACCCGAGATTTGATGTCATGATGAGAATCGTATTCTTGAAATCAACCGTCCGGCCTTGACCGTCAGTCAAGCGCCCGTCATCAAGAACTTGCAGCAAAATATTGAAGACGTCCGGATGAGCCTTTTCAATTTCATCAAACAAAACGATCGTGTAAGGATTGCGCCGAACGGCTTCCGTCAACTGTCCGCCTTCCTCATAGCCGACATAGCCGGGAGCAGCTCCGACTAAACGCGACACGGAAGCTTTTTCCATATATTCTGACATATCGATTCGAACCATGTGTTTTTCTGAATCAAACAAGTCTTCTGCGAGCGCTTTGGCAAGTTCGGTTTTGCCGACGCCCGTAGGTCCAAGAAACATGAACGATCCAAGCGGTTTGGAAGGATCCTGAAGTCCTGCTCTTGAACGAAGAACCGCATTGGCAACGGCATCAACGGCTTCGTCTTGTCCAATGACGCGCTTATGCAAAGTATCTGCCAAATGCAAAAGCTTTTGCCTTTCTCCCTGAACAAGTTTGGCAACAGGGATGCCTGTCATGCGGCTGACGACTTCTGCAATTTCATTTTCCGTGACGGACTCTTCAACGAGCCAATCTTCAGGGCGTTTCGTATTTTCTAATTCTTCCAGTTCGCTTTCAAGTTTTGGAATGACCGCATGCTGCAAGCGAGCTGCTTCTTCCAGATCATACTTGTTTTCTGCTTCTTCCAGATCATGCTTTGCCTTGTCGATTTCCTGCTTTTTGTCAGAAACTTTTTGAATATCTTCTTTTTCGCTTTCCCAGCGCATTTTGAGCTTGTTTGCCCGTTCGCGCGATTCAGCGAGGTCTTCTTGGAGTTCTGCCAAACGTTTCTTTGAAGCCGGATCGTTTTCTTTTTTCAAAGCGGCTTCTTCGACTTCTTGTCGCATCAGCTGACGCGTGACCTGATCGAGTTCAGTCGGCATCGAATTCATTTCGACCCTGATTTCGGCACATGCCTCATCAATCAGATCGATTGCCTTGTCAGGCAGGAAACGATCAGTAATATACCGATTTGAAAGCGTCGCCGCAGCCACGAGGGCATTGTCGTGAATCCTTACGCCATGGTGAATCTCATAGCGTTCCTTCAGACCGCGCAAAATCGTAATCGTG
>JBHADD010000143.1:0-4565 GCA_041854925.1 Ligilactobacillus sp.
CTCGAATCATCGCATGATTAAAAGACTCGCCAGGTTCGATATGTCCTCCTGGGAACGTCACACCGGTCCATATCTTGTTTTTGCGATCTTCAACCAAAATTTTTGTTCCGTTCTGAATCATGCACATGTTTGTCAATTCAACGCTTTCGCTTCTGTCTTTCATTGCAACCGCCCTTTTCGCTTATCTTATTATGAACAAATATTATTCTATCACAAAAAGACCGCTGACAAATCATAACCGTCAGCGGTCCCGTATGAGCAGAGAAATGTTTAAGAATTTGCCGTATCAATACCAATTATGCGTTTGCCAGTGCTTTTGAGCATTCACCCAGGAACCATACCGCTGCTTGACGTATCTTTCAGCGGTTTTTTCCTGATTTGCCGGCGAATAGTCACCGTTAAGGTAACTTCTGTCTAATTGATACTTGCCTATGTATTTACCGTTTCGTGCATTGTAATCGCCGCCAGACTCTCTTTGAACGATCCATGCACGTGCGGAAGCTTCAGCAGAACTCTCATTAGTTCCGACTGCAGAAACATCCGACTCAGACGCAGAATTTCCTGTTGATTGAACATACGTGCCAACTTCAGGCGAAGAAGCAGATGTTGATTCGACGGTCTGAGCCTGCGAAGCAGCCTGAACCGATTGGCCTTGGGCAGGAATAACGAGATTCTGCCCAGCCAAAATGAAGTTCGGATCGCGAAGATTATTGGCCTGAACGATTGCGTCAGTCGTCGTCCCATACTGTTCAGCAAGCTCCGAAACAGTGTCGCCATACTTAACCTGAATCCTCTTCAGAGTATTTGAAAACTGCTGCGCCTGCGTTGCTTGAGTGCCTGCATTCGCCTGATTCAAAACTTGCAGATATGCAGATTGATCAACGGCTTGAGTGTTTTCGACAGTCATTTTTAATCTCCCTTCCTTCTTCATGTCTAAATCATAACACTAAAAAAAGGCCTTTTCGCAAAATTCACTAAAAGGCCTAATTTTTTTTGAAAATATCAAAACTTCACTTCAATTTTTCAATATATTTAAGAACATCCTTCAAATAGCCGCGTTCCTCGTTGATTTTTTCCAACAGTTCATGATCATGAGTATGAACGATACCTGAATAAAGCTGATCGGAGTACAAATCAAGGTACGGAAGCCCTGCATTTTCGGCACGTCTGATCTCTTTTTGACGATCGTAAGAAACCTTTCTGAATGAAACCTGCGGCATCCCCTGCTTGTCGCACTCTAAAATGCAGTACTCAGCTCTCAAGTCATCATGCAGTCCAGGCCAGTCACAAAAAGGTTCTCCGACCGATCCTGGGTTGATGACAAGTTGTTCTGAAGTCGTATAACGCATGAGCGGGTGATGAACATGTGCATAAAGAGCAACGTCTGCTTTGGTATCTTTAAGCACTTCATCAAACGTTGTCTGTGAAGATGTCGGATAAAGCTTTTGACCAAAATTATGGAACGGAAGATTATGAGCACAGCTGAACCTTAGCTTATTGACGTCAACGAGCTGATGCAAAGGCCAATGTTCGATTTCGTCAATGATCGCCGAACCAAGCTGCATCCCGATAAATTCGGCCAACCGAGAAAAGAAGACGCGGCTCGGTTTTTCAAGCGAAAGCCTCCCTTTATAGCCGTTGACCAACAGATCGTCCCAGTTTCCGCGAACGCATATGGAAGGCTCCAACGATTTGAAGAGTTTCCATTGCTCAAGCGCCCCTGGACCTGGTGAGAACATATCGCCTAAAAACCAGACTTCATCAATTTTTTGCTTTTTCAGATCGTCACAAACTGCCTGAAACGCGGTCATGTTTCCATGAATATCAGATATTAATGCTATTTTTCGATACATGCTTGACTTGCCATAAAAAATGGCCCTCCTTGATCAGTGTCTTTAATTCCAGTATAGACGATTTTGCCCAAAGTCAAAAGCACTTCTGAACAAAAATTCTTGCACCAATCAAAATCCGCAACACATTGCTACTTCTTCCGACCATAATTTTGGATAACAAGCAAGCAGCTCTTCATGCTTCAAGCCATATTTTCTGATGCCCGAATTTTTAAAATGTTTCTTGTAGCGTTCAAGGTATTTTGCGCCCATTTTTTGCGCATAAAAACAATGAATGGTCAGTTTCTTTTGTTCAATTTGGTCTTCCAACGGAGTTATCAAGTCTGAATACGCTTGGTTGTAGATGCTTTTTTGCTGATGAAATCTTTTTTGTCACCGCCGATTCCAAAAGAAGAGAGCATTTTTCCCAAGTAGTCGCTTTTGGTCACTTTTTGCAGCAGACTTGCCATCATATCGAATTTTCCTTGCAATGCTGCATGAAATTTTTGCATTCAAAGTTTTTTGCTGATCAAGATCGGAGCTTCCTAAAATACCGTGCTCAAAGCTGATTTGATGCCCCTGAGCCAACAATCCGACAAACGAACCGCCTAAAGAACATCCATAGATGCAACAGACGTGTCCATGAAACCTATTTTTCACATACGACTCGATTTTTTCCGTTTCTTCAAGCATAGTCGGAAAAGTCGCTTCCTCATTTTCATCAAACCCGTCATATGAGATGTAGACAACGTAAAAATATCTTTCAAGATAAGGTATAACGTTGAAAAAGTTGTTTTTCCAGTGGCAGCATGTTCCTAGAAGAAGCAAAACAACCGGCTTGTGTCGATCTCCAAATTCAAAAGTTAAAGCAATCAGATATTATTTCTGAATACTTGATATCAAAAAAGGAAGTCGACCTTAGGCGCTTCCCTTCTCATTTCTTATGACGGCTTTTGTTCCTGAGTTCTTTTTTCGTCATGACGCACAAGGTGCATGAACCGATGTCTGTATTTTAAAACTGCTTCGTCCATCTCATAATCGCTCCACTCAGGAACGGGGGAGAACTCGTATGTGACGTACATCGTCTCGCCTTCAAATCTTATCCCGGCAATACGTTCAATTGAAACATAAATGCCGGTTTCCGTATCATAGATGATATTGCCGACGTCAGCAACTTCATCCCATTCCCCTCTCTCATATGGAAGCTCGGTTTGCGTCGTCACGAATTCCTCTGACAGATTCTCTGAACGATATCGTTGACATAAGCAATCATAAATTGCTGAAATTTCGCCGTTTGCACCAGTAAAAACATGAGCGTTTATGATGTTGATTATAACGTACGTCTTTTCGCCATCTCTGACGACGTCCCCAAGCTCTGCTCTTTTATCAAGCTTATGCCTTATTCTCATTCTTTTTAGCAAATCAGACTACACCCCCATCGTGCTTGAATACTCTTTAATCATAGCATGTTTTATCAACCATGACTATTAAAAGCACCATGGTTTACAAATTATTTAATTTTTTAGAGCTTGCAGTTCCGAATGCGCAATCTGTTCAGGCAAAAAATCGTACGTTTCATGCATTTTTTCGGTCGAAACCATGTCAGGTTCACCTTTTTTGGCACCTCTGGCTCATAAATCATATCAAGCAATTCGCTGGCAAATCCAGTGCCTGAAAGCAGGTTGATATTTTAAAGAGAAAACTTAAGTCTTACCCAAAGTTCTTCTTCGGTCAGATGCTTATAAATTCAATTCTTCTTCTAAAGCATGCAAAACACCGTCTTCGTCATTTGTCAAGGCTTGATGTTTTGCAACTCTTTTGACTTCATCCGAACCGTTTGCCATCGCATAGCTGTGACCCGCAAGCTCAAGCATTTCAATATCGTTTCCGCCGTCGCCGCAAGCCATCAGATCTTTTGCATCGATCCTATAGTAATTGAGCAGCTTCTTTAAGCCATATGCTTTATGGCATCCAGGGATGATCAGATCAATCGAACCGTGTCCGCTGGAAGTTGCTTCAAGTTTTCCCGCAAGCCTGTTCCGCATGATTTCAAGATATCCAACCGTTTTTTCTGCCGGACATTCAAGCGTCATTTTAAAGATGTCATCTTCCGGCATCTCTTCAAAAGTATCGAGTCTTTTGTTGACCGGACAATAAAAATCCATAATCTTTTCAAAATGATCATCGGCCTGATTCAAATAATAAGTCGATTTGAATCCGCAGGCGGCATAATTGACATCGTCATATTCGTCTAAAACGGAAGCAGTGAACAACACGTCGTCACGAGAAACGGTCTTCTTAAAGAGAATTTTTTCGCCTTCCATGACGCAGCTCCCGTTTTCGGCAACGTATGAAATCTCATTGAAGATTTCAGGAAATGAGCGTTTAAGCTGCACGTATTGATTGCCGCTTGCAACAATGAACTTGATGCCACGATCTTTCATTTCATCGTAGAGCTTCTTAAAAAGCGGTCGATTATAGTCTTTTTTTGAATTCAAAAACGTTCCGTCCATATCTACAGCAAGTGCTTTAATCATGATTCGTACTCTCCTTTTATATTGATACCAACAAAATTTTAGCACAAAATAAAGCGTTTGCCAAGATAATTGAACATCAGCATTTTTTTAGAATAAGCGCAAAAAACGCACTGCTTTTTTTCGCTATAATGACTTTCCTTGATTCTTTTAAACGAGATCGTTGATTTCGTTCAAATTTTTTACTTCGTACGTTGGTTTA
>JBHADD010000144.1:0-5726 GCA_041854925.1 Ligilactobacillus sp.
ATTCTTGAACGCATGGAATATATTTTAAAGCAAAAGCAGTTTGAATATGATGAAAAAGCGCTGAACGTGATTGCGCGAGCGGCAGAAGGCGGGATGCGCGATGCGCTCAGCATTTTGGATCAAGTGCTGTCGTTTGGCGACAACAAGGTGACGTTGGACAATGCCCTACTTGTGACAGGGAGCGTGACGCGCGAAAATTTGATCAAGTACCTGAGCCAGGTTCAAAACCATGAAACGGTTGCTGGACTGCAAACGATTCATGCGATCCTTGATGAAGGAAAAGATGCCAGACGCCTGCTTGAAGATCTGATCAATTGCTGTCGCGATCTGCTGCTATATAAGCAGGCACCGGAAATGCTTGAACAGACAGGTTCGGTCATGATTGACGACGAGTTTAAGAAAATGGCTGAAAAAAGCAATCCGGAAACGCTTTACCAATATATCGATGCGCTAAACGAGCAGCAGGAAAACATGCGCTACTCGATGCATCAGTCCGTCTATCTTGAGGTCTTGACGGTCAAGCTGGCAAAGATTGACGGAAAAGAGCGTAAAACAAGCAGTCAGTCATTGCAGGCAGCACCTGAAACTTTGGATGAGCTGAATGATCTGCAAAGACAGATCAATGAGTTAAAAGACCAGGTCAAAAATCTCTTAGGCAAAACCAATCGTGGATTTTCCGGCGAAAAAACGGCAAGGCCCGCTAAAAAGTCCGTTCAGCATTATGAAATCAAGATTGACGTCGCAAGCATCTATCGGATTCTCGGCAGTGCAACCAAGAGCGACAAGAATCGTTTCTTTGACTGCATGAATGACATTTTGAGCACCCTTAACATTGCGACCAAAGCAATGTTTAAGATGTGCGAAATCGAAGCGGCAGGACCTGAAGGAATCATTTTGAGTTTTGACAATGAATACATTTGCGGTCGTATTATCAATGAAGAAAGAGTACGCGACGAATTCGAAAACAGCGTTAGTCGCATCTATGGTGACGCTAAAAAAATCGTGTACGTTCCAAAGAATCGCTGGCTGAATATCAGACAGGAATATATCAAACAGATGCGATCAGGGACGATTCCAAAGGATGCGGCAGAAATTCCGTCAGACCAGACAAAAGAGCATGAAGATGACATCGTGCAAGAGGCGGAAGATATTTTTGGCAAAGATTTGATTGAAATCAAAGAAGATTGAAAGGATGATTTACTATGATGTGTGGAATGAACATGCAGGGAATGATGAAGCAGATGCAAAAGCTTCAAAAGAATATGCAAAAGGATCAAGAAGAACTGCAAAAAACAGTTTTTGAAGGTCATGCGCCAGACGATGCCGTTGTCGTAAAATTTACGGGCGATCATAAGATGCAGGATATTGAAATTAAAGAAGAAGCCGTTGATCCTGATGATGTCGACATGCTGCAGGATCTTGTGATTGCTGCAGTCAACGATGCGATCAAAAAGGTCGAGCAGGAAACGCAGCGTACGATGGGCAAGTATTCTCGCAACATTCCGGGACTTTAAAGATAAGGGGACTTGGATCAGATGCAATATCCTGAACCAATTGCCAAGTTGATCGACAGCTATATGCGTCTTCCCGGAATCGGTGAGAAAACGGCGGTCCGCTTGGCATTTTTTACGATTGACATGGATGAAAAGGACGTTTCGGAATTTTCGAATGCTTTGGTTTCGGCTAAAAGAGATCTGCACTATTGCAGTCTGTGCGGAAACATTACCGAAAGCGATCCGTGCGTAATCTGTGCTGACAAGACACGCGATCAGCAGCAGGTAATCGTCGTCGAGCAGGTAAAAGACGTGATGGCTTTCGAAAAATTGCGTGATTATCACGGGCTTTACCACGTTTTGCACGGAGTTCTTTCTCCAAGCGAAGGAGTCGGTCCTGAAGACATCAACGTCAAGGGGCTGATTCGAAGGCTCCAGGCCAATCCTGAGATCAAAGAGGTTATTTTGGCTACGAATGCCACCCCTGAAGGAGAGGCAACGGCGATGTACATCTCTCGTTTGATCAAGCCGGCCGGAATCAAAACGACTCGGCTTGCACACGGTTTGGCAGTCGGAAGCGATATCGAATACGCAGATGAAATGACGCTGTTCAAAGCAGTCGAAGGGCGTCAGGAAATCTGAAACAGAGGTGATTTTCATGTTTGGAAGAAAGCGACATGTTCTTCGCAGCACATATGATGAATTTTTGCTGGATGCAATCGATGAAGCAAAAATGATCTGGGATCATGCGCGTCAGACCGAAGAAGCCGTTTATGATGCCGATGATGAATTGACGGCCGAAACGAAGCTTGCGCGCGCAAAATATGAATTTTTATATCGTGAAGCCAAGCTGAGAAAAGTTCACGGACACATGCAATCTTCAGTGTTCGGCAAATAAGGCAGCCAGGAGAAGTCCTGGCTTTTTTATTTCGGGGAAATACAGTAAAATAGTAGTTAAAGAGAAATGAGGTCAAAAAATTGAGTGGAATGTTTATCACGTTCGAAGGGACTGATGGTTCCGGAAAGACGAGCGTAATAAAGGCGATTGTCAAAGAACTGGAAAAAAACGGAAAAACAGAATATGTTCTGACCAGAGAACCCGGCGGAAACAGAATTTCCGAAGCAATCAGGAACGTTATTTTGGATGAGCGCTTTGTTGAGATGGATGAGCGAACCGAAGCTTTGCTTTATGCAGCGGCCAGAAGACAGCATATCGTCGAAACGATCAATCCGGCGCTTTCAGCCGGCAAGCTGGTTTTATGCGACCGATTCGTCGACAGCTCAATCGTTTATCAAGGAGCAGGGCGTTTCATCGGTACTGATAAGATAGCCGAAATGAATCGTTTTGCAACGGACGGACTGACGCCGGATTTGACGATTTTCTTAGACATTGAGCCAGAGCTTGGGCTTGAAAGAATCAGACGAAACAGACAGGACGAGGTAAACCGCTTGGATCACGAAAAGGTATCGTTTTATCAGACGGTTCATGATGCATATTTGGAATTGGCGGCCAAAGATTCAAGGCGAATTGTCGAAGTAGATGCTTCTCAACCGCTTGAAGCCGTGATTTTTGAAGTTCGTGAAATTTTGAAAAAGCGTGCGCCGGAATTTTTTGTCTGACATAAGAGTTCGGAAAGACAGGGGGATTATTTATGAAACTAGTTGTTACAATTGTTCAAGATAAGGACAGCAACCGTTTAAGCAATGCTTTTATCGAGTCGGACATCAGAGCAACCAAGCTTTCGTCGACAGGCGGATTCTTGCGTTCGGGAAATACGACTTTTTTGATCGGGATTGAGGATGATCGTGTGGAAGAAGTTCTCGGAATCATCAAAGACGTTTCCAAAAAGCGCTCAGAATACGTGACGCCATCGGTAAACGTCGACAGTCCGATCGAAGCAACCAACACGTATCCGATTGAAGTCGAAGTCGGCGGGGCCACCGTGTTCGTTTTGCCGGTTGATCAGTTTTTGCGTTTTTAATCATGAAACAAAAGATTACGGAATTGCAGCCTCGTCTGACTGAGCATTTTATGAAGCTGATAGAATCAGGAAAACTATCGCATGCATATTTGTTTGCCGGTCCTGCCGGCACTGGAAAGGCTGAACTTGCTCTTTTTGTTGCGCAGGCCGTTTTTTGCATCGACAAAAAAGCAGGGATGCCTTGCGGAAGGTGCAGCGAATGCAGACGAATTGCGGATCACAGCTTTCCTGACGTCGTTGAGGTGGCTCCTGACGGTGCATCGATCAAGGTTGATCAGATTCGTTTCTTGAAAGCCGAGTTCAGCAAAAGCGGGGTCGAAGGAACAAAGAAAATATTTATCATCTATGATGCTGAAAAGATGACTGCGAGTGCCGCAAACAGTCTGTTGAAGTTTTTGGAAGAGCCGAGCGGCGACGTGTGTGCATTTTTGCTGACGGAAAATGCCAATTTGATCTTGCCGACCATTATTTCGCGTTGTCAGGAATTTGAGCTTCAGGCACTCGGTTTTGACGAACTGACTGAAAAACTGCAACAGGCCGGGATTTCAAAAGATAAGGCCGGATTATTGCTGGGGGTGACCGATAGTCTGGAGATTGCAATCGAGTTGTCAAAAGACGATGAGTTTGCAGCGATGGCAGCTGATGTCTGGGAGTGGTTCAAACTTATCATGACAAATGATTTACGAGCTTTCGTCAACGTAACGACGCATTTGAAACAGTATTTCAGCGACAGATCAAAACAAGACATGCTGCTTGATTTGATTGTTTTGCTGGTTCGCGACGTCATGCTGCTCAAATTTGAAGAAAACGGGAGAACGTCGTTTGTAATGCATCATGATGAATTGTGCGCGTTTTCAGAAAAAATCAGCGCACAAAGGGCATGCCAAGCGACAGAACTTATTTTGGACTCAAGAAAACTGCAGGCAATCAACGTTTCTTTCCAAAACATCCTTGAAACGTTGACTCTGAAACTCATAAGTTGTTATCATGAGTAGTAGATGAAGGTGATATTTTGAAGAAACGTGAACTTTTTGACAGTTTTGAACAGATGGAGAAATTGTCGCAGCAGATGCAAAGAACGATTGCAAGCGTCAAAGAAGAGATGGATCGAATCGTTGAGCAAAATGCAGAGCTTGCGATTGAAAACAGCCATTTGCGTGCGAGACTTCAAGAACTTGAAGAAAGAAACAACAGGCAAAAGGGCAAGACGACGAAAAACGGTTTGTCCAAATCGCGTCAAAACCTTGAAAAACTTTATGAAGAAGGTTTTCACGTCTGCAACGTGGACAACATGTACGGATCGCGGCGCGTCAATGATGAACCGTGCGTTTTTTGCCAGGACGTGATTTATGGAGAGAGACACTGATGAGCATAGAGAAAATGAGCAGTTTTTCCGGCGTGCATGAAACGGGGACGCTCTACCTCGTTCCGACGCCTATCGGCAATTTGGGCGATATGACGGAACGAGCAATCAAAACCCTGAAGGAAGTCGATTTGATTTGTGCTGAGGACACGCGCAATACTCAAAAATTATTGAATCATTTTGAAATCGATACGCCACAGATAAGTTTTCACGAGCACAACACGAAAGAAAGGATTCCGCAGCTGATTGAAAAACTTTTGGCAGGCAGAAATCTGGCACAGGTAAGCGATGCCGGAATGCCTTCAATCAGTGATCCCGGACATGAGCTTGTGGTCGCCTGCATCGAAAACAAAATTCCCGTTGCTCCGCTTCCGGGACCGAATGCGGCTTTGACGGCATTGATTGCTTCCGGGCTTTTGCCGCAGCCGTTTTTGTTTTACGGCTTTTTGCCAAGAAAAAACAAAGAACAAAAAGAAGAGCTTGAAAAGCTCAATAATCAGACGGTCACGCTTATTTTCTACGAAGCTCCGCATCGACTGAAAAAAACGGTTCAGGCAATGGCCGACGTCTTCGGACCCGACAGACGCATTGTCTTGTGTCGCGAATTGACCAAGCGATATGAGGAATTTTTGCGCGGAACGCTGCTTGATGCTCTGAAATTTGCGGAAGAAGATGAGGTTCGCGGCGAATTCGTCCTGATCGTTGAGGGCAATTCTCATGTTGGGACGCTTGAAGACGCCGATTTAAACGAAACTACGATCGAAGAGGCGGTCAATGTTTTGATCGAATCAGGAAAAAAGCCGAATGACGCCATTAAAGAAGTGGCCAAAAGGCGCAAAATGAAAAAGCAAGAAGTTTACAATATTTTTCATCACCTTGATGATTAGG
>JBHADD010000145.1:0-4220 GCA_041854925.1 Ligilactobacillus sp.
CGGCTTCCTTGGCGGTATCGCAGCCGGTTTCATTGCCGGCCATATGATGAACGGCTTGAAGAAACTCTGCAAGAACCTGCCGAAGTCGATCGAAGGAATGAAGCCGATGCTGATCTATCCGATTTTAGGCTTGCTGTTTATCGCACTGATCATGTACTTCATCGTCAATCCGATCTTCTCAACGATTAACGTTTGGATCACGAGCTTCCTTAACCACCTCGGTACGGGCAATGCCGTCCTGCTCAGCCTGATTTTGGCCGGCATGATGTCCATCGACATGGGCGGTCCATTCAACAAGGCTGCATACGTTTTTGCATCCGGCGCTTTCGCAAACGACCCGCACTCAGCAGCCGCAGCCGGTTTGATGGCCGCAGTCATGGTCGGCGGCATGGTGCCACCGTTCGCAACGGCACTTGCAACATTGCTCTTCCCTAAGAAGTTCACGGAACAAGAACGCCGCGCCGGCATCTCCAACTGGGTTCTCGGTTTCTCCTTCATTACTGAAGGTGCAATTCCATTCGCAACGGCCGATCCGGGTCACGTGATTCCTTCCTGCATCGTCGGTTCTGCCATTTCAGGAGCTCTCATCGGCTTGTGGCACGTATCCGTTCCCGCACCGCACGGCGGCTTCTGGGTAACGCCGCTTGCAAGCAACCCGCTCGGCTACATCCTTGCCGTTGTCATCGGTACGATCGTTGCCGGACTCATCCTCGGCTTCTGGCGCAAGGATGCTGATGAAAAATAAATGATTAACGGGACTTCTCTTGGGGGGTCCTGTTTTTGTGCACTGCATTTTGCCTGAAGTGCCAAAAAAAGAACTGTCAGCCCGTTTGAATGGGACTGCAGTTTTGGGACATAGGGTAGAATATAAGTCGTAGGGGGTGGTGCTCCCCCCTCGCTTTATCCGTGGTTGTTGTTGATTTGAATTACTTCAGATCGAGCTCCTTTCTCCTTTATACAAGGGTTCGAAGAGCCTATTTAAAAGCAGTCGATTGCTTCGGCTGCTTTTTTTGTCAAATGCAGAGCTGTGACTGCTGCCTCCAAAATCGGCGCGCGGCCTTCGAAATAGATAAAAATCCTGATAAATGCCTAATTTTTGTCTACCGCCGCCTCCAAAAAGACCCCGTGCGGTCCTTGAAGTAGACAAAAAACGAGCGAAATGCCTTGATTTTGTCTACCGCCACCTCCAAAAAGGCCTCGCACTGTCCTCGAAGTAGACAAAAACAGAGCAAAATGCCTTGATTTTGTCTACCGTAGCCTCCAAAAAGGCCCCGTGCGGTCCCCAAAGTAGACAAAAAACGAGCGAAATGCCTTGATTTTGTCTACCGCCACCTCCAAAAAGGCCTCGCGCGCCCCCAAAAGTAGACAAAAACGAAGCAAAAAGCCTGAATTTTGTCTACGCCGCCACCCCTCAAAACCCCTCAACTCAATCTGTCGGAATTCTCGCTTCGCCGCGAATTCCCCCAATCCAAATCATAAAGGACAAGATTCTCGGCAGGCCGAGAATCTTCTTCCAATAAATCAACAAGGAACAGATGCTCGCGTTGTTCGCATCTGATTTTTGTTGACAGCATGTCTATGTATTCGTAGCTTTTTTGTATATATTGTAATGACAAAATGTTGACAAAAAGAGCATTCTTATATACGATATCCTTGAATGGAGGTGTTCCATATGTCAACAACGAATTTAAACATCAGAACAGATAAGGATGTCAAAGAGAAAGCAGAGAAAATTTTCAATGAACTTGGATTAAACATGACCAGTGCCGTAAATATTTTTCTGAGAACTGCTATTCGTGAACGCGGCATTCCGTTTGAATTGAAATTGGACGTGCCGAACGAAACAACGATTGCAGCGATTGAAGAGGGGAGGAAAATGGCTTCCGATCCATCTTCACCAAGATATTCCAACATTGATGAATTGAGGGATGCGCTTGAAAAATAAGTACGATATTCAGTTCACCGGTCAGTTTAAGAGGGATTTCAAGCCTGCGAAAAAGCAGCATAGGAATCTTGATAGATTGTTTAAAGTGATTGATGTTTTAGCGGCTGGCGGCACATTGGACGAAAAGTACAGAGATCATGCTCTTACGGGTAATTACAAGGGCACACGCGAATGTCACGTTGAACCGGATTGCCCGCTCATCTATGAAATTCGCCAAGACGTGCTGGTCCTGTTTCTTTACAGGCTAGGCACACATTCTGAATTGTTTTAAAAAGCACGTTGGAATTTGCCGACGTGCTTTTTGTTTCATGAAAATGCAGTGCCGCATCCCGAATTTGTTTGATATAACTAAATTAGGAAATATTAATCTGATCAGAGAGAAGATGAAGGAAGACGGCGATTACTACTGTAGCGAAGAGCAGTTTCGAAAACTTAAAAAAGAAGTCGAACATGCCAAAGCGGAGGTTGAATTCCTGAAAAAATTGTTGCCATCAGAAGTAAATGGTGGTAGTCGCTGTTTCAATATAAAAGGGTTCTCGCTAAAAAGGCCGCTTCGTGCGAAGCAGCCTTTTTAGCAAGCATTGATTTTCATTTACATTATTTTTGTATGTATATTACAGAACACCCAATTCTTTTAGAATTGTATCAACTTCCGTCATGGGATTACAGTCAACATCTCCCCACTTAATATTTATGGAGTTAAAGTGTTCCGTCAATTTTTTGATATTTTCGCCTGCTTTCTCTAAGTATGGGCGGATCTTTTCTGAAATATCCATATTTTCTTTATATTCTGGTATATATTTTGCTAATTCTTTTTTTGGATCCTTACTATCCTCAAACGGGTGGGTAGTATACTTAAAATGTAAAATAAACCAAACCTCGATGCAAGGATTAGATACAATGAATTTGATATTTTTTGATGATTTTTGCAAACTTTTTATTTTTTGAATTTTTTGAGGATCGCAATCTAAATCTAAGACAATATAGGCTTTATCTCCATTTTTAGTATTAAGACCATTGGCAGTCCATGCTTTTTTCATAGATCTGAGCATCCTGGATGGATCTGTATCTAATCCTGTCTTTACAAATCTAATTACATAATTGCCATGTTGTTCATTGAAGGAGCTAAAATATAACTGTTCAGTCTTGTTTTTTCCTTCACCTGTAATCAGCATTACGGGTTTTCTGTGCCGCTGGACATTGTTTCTTTTTTTCTTTTTAAAGTTTCTTTCAGCCATCTACAGAACCTCCCCCGTCTTCATAAACGGAATTGCCCCATACCTTCCCATCAGATATCCTTTTTCAATATTTTCCGTTTTGCGAACTGAAAATTCGTCAAGTGAGTATAAATCCGTTACGCCGTTTTTGGAGTCTTTTTCCGTAAAATAGATTTGATCTCTTCTAAACATATTCAAGGACAAAATGCTTG
The DNA here is from genome assembly GCA_041854925.1 of Ligilactobacillus sp. Lineage (GTDB taxonomy): Bacteria > Bacillota > Bacilli > Lactobacillales > Lactobacillaceae > Ligilactobacillus. The sequence continues at coordinate 3,375 of JBHADD010000145.1, forward strand.
TTTCATGTGTTGTTACGATCAATTGAGATCCGTTTTTGTTTATATCCGGATCTCTGAAAAGGTTCATTATAAATTTTACTAGGCTCGGATGCATGCTTTTGTCGATTTCGTCTAAAATAAGCGTTTTTCCATTTTCAAAAGAATCTTTTAACAGTGGGGCATAGAAGAATAAAAGTTGTGTGCCTAATGATTCTTCTTGAAAATCAAGCGGAAATTCTGTCTTTTTTCCATCGTCATCTGTAACAGTGTGGCTGGTAGTAATTTCCAAATTATAATGCTTTCCTTCGCTTGGTGTTATTACCCTGTCCTGGACAATGAGCTGAAATGGAAGATTTTCAACAACTTCTTTTGATTTTATCTCAATGTTGCTGATGTTGATATCTGCTTGTTGCAGTAATTTTTTTGTAAAATCAATATATTCATGGTTCTTGTCTGTGCGATATTTTTCAAGGGATACTCCGCTTAGACTTGTTACGTCCGTAAAAGTATCGATTGATCTTGCAAGCCATTCAAACGGAATTTTTGTGCATTCAACGTTCCAAGCAGTAGCAGTTGACAAAAATAGCTTATTTGGGGTGTTCATTTGGTATGCAGCTTCAAATTTCGTTTTATATGTTCTGTTAAACTTAGGATCTTCGTTTTCGGTTATATCAAATAATAATGTCGGTTTTGACGAGTTGTATCTGTACAAATACTCTTCAACAATCTTATCAGTGGTTGCGCTGAACCCGTAAATATATTTTTTGCCGTCTTTTGCGATGAATGTGAATTCAAAAGAAGAGGGCTTTTTTCTGGATTCGTAATCAAGTTTAAATGGAATTACAGGAAGGCTGTCAGTAACTTGAA
>JBHADD010000146.1:0-6275 GCA_041854925.1 Ligilactobacillus sp.
ATGAAAGAAAGGTCATTCATTCTGCGCTTGCCGACAATTCAAAGGTCAAAACATATTCAAGGGGCATGGAACCGAGACGATACGTGGTCATTGAGCCTGCAAGATCAAGAAGGTAATGTAAATAAGGTTTGGGGAAAAATGCTAAAGCATAAGCCGTCACACTTGGAAGATGAGTTGTGTTTTGCAGTTTATTCGACGCAGAAGCTGTATAATCGTTTTTATTCAATCGTATTAAAAAGATATGGACTTACACATATGTACAATATACGACAATGCTTGTTTTGTGGGAAGAACGGCGCCCGATGATGGTCAAGGAGATCGGCGAAAGGCTAAAGGTTGATTCCGGGACCTTGACGCCGTTGCTTAATCGTTTGGAAAAGCAAGGCCGGGTCGTTCGAAACAGAAATTTTGAAGACGGACGGCGCGTGATGGTCGAACTGACGCCAAAAGCGCTCAAGCTTGAACATGACGTCAAGCATCAAATCCAGGATTGCGTTCTTCCGATTGAGATGACTGAAAACTAGTATCGTGAATGCGTCAACGTTCTTTATGAAATCTCCGATAAGCTGTAATTCATCAATGAGCATCTTTTGGGAAAAGAAGAATAAAACAAGACCGAGGAATTGGCCTCGGTCTTGTTTTTTTATAGGGGATTGGTTATGAATCTTGCAAACCGAAAATTTCGATTCGGACGTACTTCAGCAATTTCTCAAGCGTAACGTTGAACGGAATCAAGAAACGGTTTGCAAAAGATCGAGCCTCTTTTTAACGAGCAGACAACCAGTTTCAAAATCTGGAAGAAACTCGATCATGATTAAGTTATATTCTGTTTTTAGGGTATTTGCCTGCTCGAAACCGTCTGCTGAGTCCAGAGACAATTTAGCTCAAGTCGTTTTCGCCGACTCGTATCGGGAATGTGACGCAAAACACCTTACAATTCATATTATATCTTTGAAGCCTAAACAATCTTGTAAGCAAATTTCAAAATTAGTTTAAGATTCCAAATCTTCTGCAAAATATTTTGAAAGAAAAGCATAAATTCCGTCTTCATTGTTTGACTTTGTAACGACGTCTGCCTGTTCCAAGACGTGCTGAGGACTGTTGGCCATTGCTACTCCATGTCCGCTTTCGAGCAGCATTGGCAAATCGTTTTCGCCGTTTCCGAATGCAATCGTGTTTTGCTGTTTGATGCCGTATTTTTGTGCCACGTCCTTTAATGCGGCTGCTTTTGAACGTCCCGAAGGAATCAGTTCGATATTATGTTCGTTTGATGATGAAAGGCAAAGTGAGGGCGCATTCTTTAAAAATTCTTTTGTGTCTGCCAGAACCGACAAGTCGTTCGCACACAGAATACCGTTCGTGATAAATGGGTTCAGGCGGTCCAAGTCAGCCTTTGATTTGATTTTTTTAAATTTAGTCTTGGAGGCAAGGTTCATAAAAACCTGCAGCATCCCACCCATACCATAGGCGGTGTCAGTCGAAAACAGGCGCAGCTGAAGTTGGGGATAGAGCTTGCAGGCTTCAAAAATTGCCGAAACGGCTTCATCTTTCAATCTGTTTTTGACGATTTCATTTTCGAGGGTATAAACGCTGCCGTTGGCGGCAATCGTTCCGATGTTTTTGCCGAGCATTTCAGAATATGATCTGGCAGAAGAAAGCAAACGGCCGGAAGCAATGTAGAAAAGATGCCCCTTTGTTTGGAGGCTTGAAACAATGTCGATCGTTTTTTCCGAGATGCGCATGTCGTCGTTCAGCAAAGTTCCGTCAATATCAAATAAGATGAGATGTTTTTCCACGATTATTTCCCCTTGTCTAAGGCATTTTTCAACTTAATTTTAGCTTATTTTTTCGATGAAATACAGTGCTGAATCAGAAAATGAAAAACATGGCTAAACAAGTCGGAATCTGTGATAGGCATTTACGGGCAAAAATGAAAAATCGAGGATTTTCCCGTAACGGAGCAAAGGTCGACTATCTTGCGGTATCATGGCGTTTTGAAAAATAAGGATATTTTGGTTCAAGCTCTGCATTTTATGGAATTGTCAAAAAAGTTGACAAAATAGCACGAAAAGTTACAATTAACGTAAGCAACACTTGAAAGGAAAAAGGACAACAGTGGATAAATTAAAAATGGGCGACAACCTTCGCATCGGCATCGGTGACATGAGCAAAATGACGGGAGTTTCTTCGCGGCAGTTGCGCTATTGGGAACAAAAGGGGTACATCAAGCCGATGAATGAAGAAGAAGGGGCTGCAAGAAATACGGTCTCGGATCGATGTACAAGATTTTTGCAATCAAGCATTTTTTGGATGAGGGGTATACTTTGGCAAAATCGGTCGAGAAAGCCGAGATGCATCGCAAAGAGGGTATTTTGCTGCATCGTGTCTTTCGAACGCTCATCAGGGGCATCGAACTGACGGATGACACCGAGATCAAAGGTCGCGTTGATTTGGGGACTGCCGATTCGTACCACGTCTACGGCGTCGTGGATGAAAAGGGGACTCGGATTGAGCTTGAAAAAGAATAATTTTGTGAGAAGGATGTTGAGTCGTTTGTTTTTGACAAGGGATCAGCATCTTTTATTTTTGTGCTTGAAAATTTCTTCTTAATTTTTAAATAATATTGCTTGCCCTTTTATATTATACGTCATATAATATGGTTACAGATGAGATATTACATTTTAAAAGGAGGGTGCGTGATGGAGATCAAAGTGACGGCGGATTTGCTCGACGGACTGGTATTGGCACTGCTTGACAAGCAGGATTACTACGGATACGCATTGACGCAGGACATGCAAACGGCGATTTCAATTTCTGAATCGACGATGTATCCCGTATTGCGCCGATTGCAGAAAAACAATTATCTGACGACTTATGATCAGCCGTATCAAGGACGAAATCGGCGCTATTATCAGATTACGCCTGAAGGGCGGACGCATTTGGAAAGGATTCGCAAGATGTGGGGAGATTTCAAAACGAGTCTGGACTCTGTATTTTACAAAGCAGATATTGTTGTAAGGAACAGTGATTTAAACGATGCAAAGGGGAATGAACATGGATAAGGAGAACTATTTGACGGAGCTCGAAGAGTATTTGGATGCTCTGACAGCGGATGAAAAAACGGACGTAATTGAATTTTACAATGAATATATTGATGATGCGGGACTTGAAACGACGGACGAGATCGAAAAGCGTCTGGGGACTCCGCGTCAGTTGAGTCGCAAGGTTTTGGCGGACTATTCAATCAAGGTAACGGACATTGAATCGCATCGAAGCAAGAAAAGCAAAGCTTCCGTTCGTTCAAACGGCAAAATGATCTGGATGATTTTGCTGGCATTGCTGGCATCGCCTGCCGCCATCGTGCTCGGAATCGTGTTGTTTGCGATTCTTGCCTGCGTAGTTGCTGTCTTTGGCGCCTGCATGGTTGCCGCGCTGGCAGTTTTGTGCACATTCTTCATTTTGATGATTGCTTCGCTTTATGTCGGCATCGTGATGCTGTTCAGCAGTTTCACGACTGGTCTTTTCTATCTCGGGTGCGGTCTGATGGGACTTGGCGCCGTTTTGATCGGCTTTCCGCTTTTGTACTGGATCTTTCGCGCCATCATTCAGGGAATCGCAAATTTTGCAAAGTTCTTATATAAAAAAATTTACAAGAATCGTCGCCAAGGGGGGAATGAGAAATGAAAAATCTTTTTAAAGCAGGTTGGATCGTGCTTTTGATCGGTGCCGTGATGACGGCGATCGGAGTTGCCAAGGACGGTGCCAAATCAATCGAGTTCAAGGGAATCAAGCCGTTCGAACTTAAAGAAGACAGGAAAATTACCAAAAAATATGACGTCAAGGAAGCAAAGAACCTGGTCATGGCTTTAAATAAGAGAGCCGATGGTTCAAACAGCGATTACAGTTCAGTTGTCAACGTCGAAGTTCGTCAAGGGAATGATTTTTCTGCCAAATACAGCGGATCGAAAAACCTGGCGCCCGTAATCAAAAATGAAGGCGATGCGCTCAAAATTTATGCTGGCAAAAAGTCCGGAAATTATCGCAGGGTGGTTTTTGACTTCGATGGTTTTCGCAGCAGCACCGACTGGACGAGCCGCTTGGTCATTACGGTGCCTCGCGACTACAAGTTCAGCAGCGTTGAAAATGACGGGATGAACGGTGATTTGACGCTCAGCGGACTCAAGGCCGAAAATCTCAAGCTTCACATGTACGACGTTTCGGACATAATGCTCAACAACATTGAAGCAGACAAAGTCGACATCGACGTTTCAAGTGATCTTAAAGTTAATTCATCAAAGCTCAGTTATGGTATGATCAAAGTGGATGAAGGCGATCTCAACCTGTTCGACAGCGAGGTCAACAGCATCGGATTCGAATTGAACGACGGGGATTTCTCCAACAGCAATACCGTTATGGAGAAGAGTTCGGTCAAGTCAAATGACGGGGACATTTCAGCGATCAACGCAACAATCAAGGGAAGATGCCAGTTCATTTCGCAAGACGGCGATATCAATGTCACAAACGCCCAGGCGGACGGGTACGTTTCAACGACAAGCTCTGGAGACAATCTTTTACACGCAAAGAATGGTGAGGCAACGACGCTTGAAGAAAATCCGAATGCAGCGAACATATTAGTGTTAATGAATTCAGACGGTGACAACTCCGTTAAATGAAGATTTGGGTTTATTTGATTAAAGAAAGGAAAGTGTGAGATATGAGCAAAAAGAAAAAACAGCTTACAAAGTCAAATGATAAAGTAATCAGTGGCGTTTTAGGCGGAATTGCCGAATATTTTGATTGGGACAAGACGATTACCCGTCTGGTTGCGGTTGTCTTGTGCGTCTTCCCGGGACATGTTTTTGGAGGTATTTTAGCATATTTGATTGCGGCCGTCGTAATGCCGGATGCAGATGATGATAATCGTCACCGCGATGATGATGAAGTCATCGAAGGTGAGTTTAAAGAAAAATAAGCGGCTTAAAAATATGCAGAACGCATTTGATGATGCGCGGCACTGCATTTGGCAAAAGATCTACCGTTTACGGACACATCGATGAAAATGGAGACTTTGTCCGTAAATCTGGATAAAATTTTGGCTGAATTGGGTGAACAACGTCGTTTTTTCACACATAAAAAATTGAAGAAATGCCGGACAAAGTCAGTCGCACATCGATTGTCTTCGTTCGGCATTTCGTTTAATTCAAGAGGAAAACTGGACTTTTTCCCAGTCTCTTTATTTGCAGTCGTGATTGGCTTTTTTGACGATCGCGTAGGCTTTTGCGGAAGCAACGATCAGCTTGTCGAGCTGCATGACGGCCACGCCTGTGAGGAGCAGTTTTCTGTATTTTTTAAAATCCTTGGGACTGATCAGGCAGGGAGATTGTTTTTTGGTTTTGACAAAAGGCAATTTTTTCATAAGAAACACCTCGGTGATTTAATTTTCTTATAGTATACCCAAAAAATTAGTCAAAAAAACGTCAATCTTCGTAACATGAAATGAAGAATTTGAGTGTTATACTGGACCTGTATCGATAAGGAGGAATTAAGATGGCTTTACATGAAATCAATATTGCGCTTGGACCTGAAGCAACCATAAACATGCTGATTGAGAAGTATCCGGAACGTCATTTTTTGAAATACAGATCTTCGGACGATCATCGCAAGTTCATGCTGCTTGACGTTTCCGGCGAAAAAACCGTTTTTCAATCGGGGTTGAACTATCGCGTCGTTCAAACGTTGGACAAAGTCGAACTTGCAGAAAACGACATTCTCGAATTGCGCTACATGACACTTGATTCCGATGAGCAGAAAGTGATGCAGTCGATTCTTGATTCATGGGACGATGAAAAAAAGCGTCCGCTCGGACTCAAGACCTACGTTGAGCTGCGTTCGATAAAACAAGATTACGAATATTTGCTGATCAACTCCTGGGAAGATGAGCACGATTTTCTTCAATGGAAGAATTCTTCAGATAATCGGCTGACGCAATTCGGTCATGCCGGCAACAAGGCTGCCGTCGTCAATCAATATCAAAGTGCAAGATATTAGGAATGAGCGTCGGCGATGACACGATAACTGAGACTTGAAAAGAATTTTGTCTCAAATTTGAAACTCGGGTGATTTTTGCGATTAATCGCAAATCTTATCCGGGTTTTTGTCTACCGGCTGGTCCAAATCCAGTCAAGTCCTAATTTGTGTGTAAAATATTTTTCCCAGGCACAAGTTGTGCAGGGGATGCGAATGCATCCATGTCTGTCCACTATCACTCTTGAAGG
>JBHADD010000147.1:0-2565 GCA_041854925.1 Ligilactobacillus sp.
ATGATGGTCATTATCCCTAAAAATCCAGTATAGTACACATCAAAAAGCAAGCCTGAAAGAAAAGCCCAAACGTAGATATGCTCGACTTTTTCATCGCCATAAAAAATAGCCATCACGAACCAAAGCAAAATCAATCGGCTCTCAATTGCAACATGGGCAGTAAACATTTGACTCGCAAGAACGTTCGAAAGCGTTCCGTCAAACAAAAATGCCAGAAACAAGCCAACAGGAAAGACGTACTTCATTCTTGACGTTTCCATCCGCTCACCCCTAATCTGTCCTTTTCGCAACCGTAACGACACTAAGATCAGTCATATCAGCTGCAGGTTTGATGTAAATTTTTGAAGGCAGACCATAGTCATCATCAGCCACTCGGACAACTTTTCCGACCAACAGACCTTTGGGTGTATTTCCGCCCATTCCTGACGTAATGACGCTTGTGCCTTTTTTGATTTTGACCTTTGACGTAACCTGTCCCATGATCAGCTCATTTTTTTCAGAATTGTAGCCCGTGATCAAGCCGTTTACCATCTCGTCTTTGGAATTGATCAATTGGACGGCAAAACGATTGGCATCATCATTTTCAGTCGATAAAAGTTCAACCTTGCTGTTTGTCTGGTTGACTTCAACGACGCGGCCAACAAGTCCTTTCTTTGACATAACGGCCGCATTCTTGACGACGCCTGCCGTTTTGCCTTTCGAAATAATGACTTGATTTTGCCATGCGGAAGGCGTTCTTGAAAGAACATAAGCGCTGATTTTATCATAATCAGTCAAACTCTTATTAAGCTTCAGCTGTCGCTTGAGCTGTTTGTTTTCTTTCGCCAATGTTTGATTTTCAACGCGTTGTGAGGCCAAACTGTCAACTTCTTTTTTCAGTTTCTGATTTTCTTCGTACGTATTTAACAAGTCAGATACGGTACTGCCCGCTTTAGCAATACCATTGACCGGATAGCTGACCACCGTGTTGACGACTCCGGCGGCCTCGTTTCCGAACTGAACGATAAACGGCGGCATTGAACGATTATTGCGCACGCTGATTGAAAATGCGATTAGCAAAAAGCTGACAATCAAGCCAATCAGTGTCACAACAAGTTTTTTATTGAAAAAGAACTTCTGCATAATTTCACCTCATAAAAATTAAGAGGCTGGACGATCAACCCCAACCTCCTAATGAAACGACTCAATCGTCAATCTTAGTTTTTCTTCATTACATCGATATTTTTCAACGATTCACCGGTACCGACCGCAACACAGTCAAGCGGATCTTGCGCAACGAATACCGGGACCTTTGTTGCTTCAGAAATAACATCCGGCAAATGACGAAGCAATGCGCCGCCACCTGTCAGGACGATTCCGTGATCGATAACGTCAGATGCAATTTCAGGAGACGTTTCTTCAAGCGTTTCTCTAATTGCCGTAATGATTTCTTCAACGACTTCTTGGATGGCTTCGGCAACGTCTTCCGCCTTGATTTCGATCGTCTTAGGAAGCCCCGTAACAAGATCGCGGCCGCGAATCGTCTGCGAATCAAGCTGCTTTGCAGACTCAACTGAAGCAGAAGCAACGTCAATCTTAAGCTGTTCGGCTGTTCTTTCGCCAATCAGCAAATTATAGTTCTTGCGCACGTAGTAAATGATCGAATCATCAATCTTGTCACCAGCCATGCGAATCGAACGACTGGAAACGATTCCTCCAAGCGAAATCGTTGCTACGTCAGTCGTACCGCCACCGATATCAACAACCATGCTGCCCGTAGGATCCATCACAGGAAGTCCTGCCCCGATAGCTGCTGCAAAAGGCTCTTCAATGACGTAAGCATCACGAGCACCAGCAATTCTTGTTGCATCGATAACGGCGCGTTTTTCAACTTCCGTAACCCCGCTAGGAACGCATACCATCACATATGGCTTTGAACCCTTGCGACCAAGTGCTTTTTCGATATAATACTTCATCATGGCAACCGTTGTATCATAATCAGCAATAACGCCGTCTTTCATTGGGCGAATAGCCACAATGCTTGCGGGAGTGCGGCCAATCATGTCACGAGCTTCTGAACCGACGGATACGATTTCGCCCGTCTTTGTATTCTTAGCTACGACTGAAGGTTCGCGCAAAACGATTCCCTTTCCTTCAGCATAAACGATTGTATTTGCTGTACCTAAATCGATACCAATATTTTTTGTTCCGATTCCGAACACGATGTTCCATCCCTTCATGTTTCTCATTATCTGAGCAATAATTTCAACCTATTTCAATTGTATCATTGAAACCTATTGTTTCCAATACGTTTTCAAAATAATTCACGCGGTTTATTATAGCATACATCCGGCCTTAATTGAATTGCTGAAACTTGAAAATCATTCTGAAAGGCCTATCTTTAAAATATTTTAAGAAAACTTAATCATTAATGACCTTCACCATTGCTGCCTGAAAACTTTTTTTGCCTTCAACTTCGCAAAATTCAACGCGCTGTCCTTCTTCCAAAGTTTTGAAACCTGAACCGACCAACGCTGAAAAATGTACGAAAACATCTTCGTTTCCTTCATCCGGCGTAATGAATCC
>JBHADD010000148.1:0-10105 GCA_041854925.1 Ligilactobacillus sp.
AAATTATTGCATAGTTCAAATCGTTGTAATATAATTTAATCAAGTTTTAGAGAACTTTAAATTTTCAATCAGGGGATTATGCGTATGAAAAACTTTAATAAACTTCTTGCTGCCGGCGCGACGTTTGCAGCAGCAGGATTGGTCCTTACCGGATGCGGTTCAAAATCAGGATCAGGTTCCTCTAAGCAAGTCTTAAATTGGAATGAGGCTTCCGAACTTCCGACGATGGATTTGTCAAAAGCAACCGATACGATCAGTTTCGACATGCTGAACAACTCAATGGAAGGACTTTTGAGAATCGGCAAAAATTCGAAGGTTGAACCAGGGATTGCCAAGTCTTACAAAGTTTCTTCCGATGGACTTACATATACTTTCAATCTGCGCAAGAATGCCAAATGGTCAAACGGTGACAAGGTTACGGCTGATGACTTCGTGTATTCCTGGCGCCGGACGGTTGATCCGAAGACGCAATCGCAGTACTCATACCTTTTTGAAGGCGTTAAAAACATCGATGACATTACTGCTGGCAAGAAAGATCCTTCAACGCTTGGCATCAAGGCCGTCGGTCAATATAAAGTCGTCGTTACTTTAACGAAAAAGGTTCCTTACTTCAAGCTGTTGATGGGTTTCCCGAGCTTCTTCCCTCAAAACAAGACCGCAGTTGAAAAGTACGGCAAGAAGTACGGCACGTCATCCAAGTACATGGTTTATGACGGACCGTTCAAGATGACCGGATGGACAGGGACGAACCTTTCCTGGACGCTTGCCAGGAACAAGGATTATTGGGACAAGTCGCACGTTAAGCTTGACAAGATTAATTTCAAAGTTAACAAGAGTACGACGACTTCATATAATCTTTATCAAAGCAAAAAGCTTGATCAGACGATTCTGTCGACTGAACAGGCCAAGCAGCTGTCAAACGATCCGGGCTACACGATCGTAAAAGAAGCACGGACGAACTACCTTGAATTCAATCAAACGAAAAAGGAATTCCAAAACAAGAAGATTCGTCAAGCCATCGGCTATGCCATCGACCGCGATCAATTAGCGAAAAAGGTTATGGGAAGCGGAACGCTTCCGTCCAAGAGCGTCGTTTCATCAGGACTCGTTCAAAACAACGGAACTGACTTTGCAACGGCTGCCAAAACAACGGCCGGTGTGACCCTCAATAAGAAGAAAGCCGCACAGCTTTGGAAAGAAGGACTTCAAGAGCTTGGCGAATCCGGCATGACGATTACCCTGTTGGGTGATGATACGGATGCTGCCAAGAAGATTACTGAATTTATCCAAAGCCAATTGGAAGCAAATCTTCCAGGAATCAAGGTCGAAGTTGCCAACGTTCCGTTCAAGACGCGTTTGGTGCGTGCAGAAAAAGGTCAATTCGAACTGCTGGCAAATGCTTGGGCTGCTGACTTCTCTGATGCGATCAGTTTCCTTGATCTCTTTACGACGGGCAACCCTTACAACAACGGCAAGTGGTCAAATGCCGAATACGACAAGCTGATCAAGGCTTCCAAGACGACGGATGCCGGCAATGCGGACAAGCGTTGGGACGACATGGTCAAAGCTTCCAAACTGATCAATGAAGAACAGCCGATTGTTCCTTTGTTCCAATTGAATACGCCATCGTTGCTCAGAACGAACGTCAAGGGCGTTATTCATAATACGGCTGGTGTTTCATACGACTGGAAAGAAGCATATATTGCTAAATAATTAAATTTGATTAAGGATATTTCCGTATGGTTCATGCGCCGCAAATGCATGGGACTCTTTAACGAGGAGTTTTTGAAATGTCTAATCAGTTATGATATGTCGTGGTGACAGGATAGCCACGACATATTTTTTTGTTCTGTGATACACTAAGAGTATCGATACACAATAGAAGAGGTGAAGATGATGACGCGTAAGGACACGATTTTTGAGTATGTTAAACAAAACGCAAGCATCGAGTCGGAAGGATACACGACGACCGAGATTTCGGAGGCTCTCGGAATCATCAGAAACAACGTCAGCAAAGAATTGAACGCCTTAGTTCGTGAGGGCAAGCTTCAAAAAATCGACGGCAGACCCGTCAGGTATTTGTTGGCCGAACGTGAAATGCAGAGCAGAAACAAAGTTGGCGAATATTCGCGGAGCAAGTCGCAGATAACCGGATTCGCCAATGCAAGACTGCCTGAATCAAGCGATGACGATTATGAAAAAGACATTCCTCAGGACGTTTTTGAAAATTTCATCGGCAGGAACGACAGTTTAAAGAATCAGGTGGAACAGGCCAAAGCCGCTATTTTATATCCTCCTCAAGGGTTGAACGTTTTGATTACGGGTCCGACCGGGTCTGGCAAAACTTATTTTGCCAATGCGATGTATCGGTTTGCAATGAATAAGGGAGTCATCAAGAAACAGAAGTTTACGACGTTCAATTGTGCCGATTATGCGCATAACCCACAGCTTTTGATGTCGCATCTTTTTGGGTATGCCAAGGGGGCATTTACGGGTGCAACGGAAGATCATGACGGACTGATTCAGGAAGCAGACGGCGGAATGCTTTTTTTGGATGAGGTTCATCGATTGCCGCCTGAAGGCCAGGAAATGATCTTTTATTTCATGGATCACGGAACGTATAATCGTCTCGGTGAAACTGCCAAGGCGCATCATGCTGATGTACGCCTTGTTTGCGCAACGACTGAAGATCCGGAAAGTTCTTTGCTTCAGACGTTTGTCAGAAGAATCCCGATCATGATCAAGATGCCAAGTTTCAGTCAAAGAAGCTCAAGGGAACAGCTGCAGCTTTTGCGTCAATTGTTGGGGATTGAAGCCAATCGAACGGACAAGGATATCAAGTTGAGCGAAGACGTTGTCAAAGCTCTTCTCGGAAGCGTCACGTTCGGAAACATCGGGCAGCTTAAATCAAATATCCAGCTTGTTTGCGCACAGGCATTTTTAAACAGCATGCAGGATGAAAATGAAATGGAAATCGAGTTTGACTCGCTTCCGCAAAACATCAAGGACGGAATTCCGCGACTCGCCAACAACAGGACGGAATTAAGCAAACTGTCGCGCCTGTTGGAACCGATGATGGTCGTTCATCCAAATGATGCTTCGAAGATTCAATCGGAAAGCGACAGTTATGAGCTGCCTTACAATTTGTATGAAATTATCGGTGCTAAAGCATCTTTGCTTAAGGAAGAGGGATTGGATCAGCCTGCAATCAACAACTTCATTTTGACGGACATCAACTTGCATTTGAAATCATTTTATCGTGAAGCAAAGGTTGATCAAAAAGAAACGAATCTTAACGAAATAGTTGATCAAAGCACGATCGATCTGACCAAAAAAATCAAGGAACGACTGCAAAATGATTACGACTACAATGCGGGAGACAACTTCGTCTATGCGATGAGCCTGCACATCAGCTCGTTTATTAAGCGGATTCGATCAGGCAAGCCGATGAGGGCCGTTTCCGGAGATATCGTGACGATGGTCAAGGACTATCCTGAGGATTTGCAGCTTGCCGAACAGGTCAAGAAGATGATCGAGCAGTATTACAAGTTCATCGTGCCGGAATCGGAAGTCTACTATTTGGCCGTGCTGCTCGTTTCATTGAATTCCGTTTCAAAAAGCGGCAGCGTCGGGGTCGTGGTTGCGGCACACGGGAACAGTACTGCCTCTTCGATGGTTCAGGTTGTAAATAAGCTGCTTGGGGCAGAAAACCTTGTTTCTTTTGACATGTCGCTTGAAATGAGCCCAAAGACTGCATTGGAAGGGATTATTGAAAAAGTCAAGGAAGTCAATCAGGGAAACGGAGTGTTGTTGTTGGTAGACATGGGCTCGCTCAGTACTTTCAGCGAGCAGATTACGAATGAAACGGACATCCCTGTTAAAACGATCGACATGGTGACGACGGCAATGGTTTTAGAAGCGGCTCGCAAAACTTCTCTGATAGACAGCGATTTGAAGACGGTTTATGCCGAATTGCGCGACTTCAACGGATATTATTCTCATAAGGAGGAAGAACATTCGTCAGGTCAGACTGATGTTGATAAGCAGCGCGCAATCATCGCAATCTGTTCGACCGGTGAAGGAACTGCCCAAAAAAATCAAGCAGATGATTGATAATATTTTAGTTGACCAATTGATTGATGACGTTGTCGTCGTTCCGATATCTGTCGTCGGAATGGATGGTCGAATTGAGGAGCTCGAACAAAATTATCGCATAATTGCCGCAACGGGAGTCGTCAATCCTGACATTGGCGTTCCGTTCATTTCCTTGGATGCATTGTTTAAAGGAGGCGGCAGCGAGTTCATCCAACTGTTGGAAGATTCTGATCGATACTACGAATTAAACTCCGGCCATCCGTCTGAAGAATCACTGTCGATGAGCGAGCAGACGGCCTGCCAGTATTTGGAGCAATACTATACGTTCATCAACCCCAGGAAGGTTATCGGCATTTTGTGGAATTATTGTGATTTGATCGAACGAGATTCGAAAAAAGAATTGGGACAATCGAAACGAATGGGTCTGGTGATGCATTTGGCAGGAGCAATCGAGCGCGCGTTGCTGCAAACGCCGATTTCTGCGACGGAATCGGAATTAATCGAAATAAGAAACAACAAGATGTTTTCGAGCGTGCAAAAAGCCAATCAGATGCTGGAAGAGCGGCTTAACGTCAAGTTTGCCGATTCGGAAACGTATTACATTATCAAACTGATTGATACAGAAAATCAAGCTGGATGATACAGATGTGTTTGATACACTAATATTAGTGTATCAAGTATTTTTTGGGCGTAAAACGTCAAAAAAATATGTGAATTTTTAGTGAATATCTATTTTCAAAACATCAATCAAAAATGATTGATTATACTTTAAAATATTGTTAAAACGGGAATAATAGGCATTTTGACCCGGGAGAGAAAGAAAAAATAATGAAGACAAAAGCAATAATTAATCGAAATTCTGTATTTGATACACAAAGTTGGCACGGTAATTGCTACATGTTATGTGTAAGGAAAATCTTTGATAAGGAGATGATCGGATGCTGAGATTGATTGTTTCAAGTCACGGAAGGCTTGCTGAAGAGCTGGTCGAATCTTCATATCTGATATTTGGTCGGCAGGATGGTGTTTCCGCTTTGGGATTCGATCTTGACGAAGATCTGAACGATATCAAAGAAAAATACAGAACTGTTTTGGCTGGAGTTCCAAAAGATGAGCAAGTGATTTTTTTATGCGATTTGTTTGGTGGTTCTCCGTTTAATGGGGCAAAAGCTTTTATCGACGAAAATTCAAAACGTTATGGCCTGATCGGCGGCGTAAACCTTGCAATGCTGGTTGAGGCATATGTTTTGAGACAATCAGACAAGCCGTTGGCTGAGGTTGTTTCCATGTTGGAAGAAACCGGGCGATATGGAATCAGACACTGTGAAGCCGGTGATGACATTGACGATGGATGTTAGATTGTTAAGAATCGATAGCAGGCTTCTGCATGGTCAAGTGGCAACGAGTTGGACCAAAACGACAAAAGCTGACCGCATTCTTGTCGTTTCCGATGATGTTGCCAAAGACAATCTGCGCAAGACGTTGATTATGCAAGCCGCACCGCCGGGAGTCAAGGCAAATGTCTTGACCATCTCAAAAATGCTTCGTATTTATTATGATTCGCGCTTTGATTTTATTAATGCAATGATTTTAGTTGAGAATCCTGTAGATGCAATGAGGCTCATTTCTGGGGGAATCAAAGTTCCTTCGGTCAACATCGGATCAATCAGTTTTGACACCACCCGTAAGATGGTAACTGATACAATCGCAGTAAATCATGATGACGTGACCGTATTTATCTGGATGCATCGTCGCGGAATCGCGCTTGATTATCGCAAGGTTCCAAGCGATGCCAAGAAGGATTTTTGGAAATGTCTTTGTGAAAAGGAATTTGTTCATGATACGAACCAAAAGCTGAAGTAGTTCAAAAATTATGTATAGGAGGCAATACAAATGGTAGGTATTATCCTAGCAAGTCATGGTAGCTTTGCAGACGGAATTTTCCAATCAGGTCAGATGATTTTTGGTGAACAAGAAAACGTCGCACACGTTACCTTGATGCCAAGTGAAGGCCCGGACGATATCAGAGCTAAGATGGAAGAAGCAGTTGCATCTTTTGAAAATCAAGATGAAGTCTTGTTCTTAGTCGATCTTTGGGGCGGTACACCGTTCAACCAAGCAAACAATCTGGTTGAACAACATAAAGACAAGTGGGCAATCGTTGCCGGCATGAATTTGCCAATGGTAATCGAAGCTTACGCATCACGCTTTTCAATGGAAAAGGCGCAAGACATTGCGGCACACCTTGTTGAAGCCGGCAAGGACGGTGTCAAGGTCAAGCCTGAATCATTAGCTCCAAAAGAAGCACCGAAAGCAGGGACAAAGAGCGCTGCGCCGGCAGGGGCAATCCCTCCTGGAACCGTTCTTGGCGACGGCCACATCAAATACGTGCTTGCGCGCGTTGACTCGCGTTTGCTTCACGGTCAAGTTGCGACGGCCTGGACGAAGACGACGCAACCAACGAGAATCATCGTTGTTTCGGATGGCGTTGCGCATGACAAGCTTCGCAAGAATCTGATTACGGAAGCAGCTCCTCCTGGAGTTAAAGCAAACGTTATTCCTATTGACAAGATGATTGAAGTTGCAAAAGATCCTCGCTTCGGGAATACGAAAGCTTTGCTTCTCTTTGAAACGCCGGAAGATGCCCTTAAGGCAATCGAAGGCGGTGTCGACATCAAGGAATTAAACATCGGCTCAATGGCACACTCTGTTGGCAAGGTTGCCGTAAACAAGGTGCTTTCCTTGGGCAAAGAAGACGTTGAAACGTTTGACAAGCTGAAGGAAATCGGGGTCAAGTTCGACGTGCGCAAGGTGCCGACGGACTCTCATGACAATATGGATGAAATTGTTGATAAGGCTCGCAAAGAGCTCGGAATGTAAAGTTTCATTCTCAATAGAACAGGAGGACTAAGATATGTCTATTATATCAATGATTTTAGTAGTTATCGTTGCCTTCCTAGCGGGTGTGGAAGGTATTCTTGATGAATTCGAATTCCATCAACCGCTGGTGGCATGTACGTTAATCGGTTTGGTGACGGGCCATCTTACAGAAGGTATCATTCTTGGCGGTTCACTTCAAATGATTGCTTTAGGTTGGGCAAATATCGGCGCTGCCGTTGCCCCTGACGCTGCGTTGGCATCTGTCGCATCTGCAATTATTTTAGTTCAAGGCGACCAAGGCGTTAAGGGTGTCGGTACGGCGATCGCAATTGCCGTTCCTTTGGCCGTTGCTGGGTTGTTCTTGACGATGATCGTTCGTACGATTGCCGTTCCTATCGTTCACATCATGGATGCGGCAGCTGAAGAAGGAAACTATCGCAAGATTGAAGTTTGGCAAATTATCGCTGTCTGCCTGCAAGGACTTCGTATTGCTATTCCTGCTGCAGCTTTGCTGATCATCCCTGCAGACGCTGTTAAGAGTGCTTTGGAATCAATGCCTGCATGGTTGTCAGATGGCATGTCCATCGGTGGCGGTATGGTTGTTGCCGTAGGTTACGCAATGGTTATCAACATGATGGCTACGCGTGAAGTTTGGCCGTTCTTTGCAATCGGCTTCGTTATCGCAGCCGTTTCAGATTTGACTCTGATTGCTTTGGGTGCTCTCGGCGTTTCGTTTGGTTTGATCTACCTCGAACTCAAGAAAAACGGCGGAAGCGGCAATGGCAATGGCAATGGCAATACCGGCGACCCGCTCGGTGACATTCTCGAAGACTACGAATAAGGAGGATCAGGAACATGGCTGAAAACAAGATTCAATTAAGCAAAAAAGATCGCTTGGCCGTTTGCTGGCGTTCAACGTTCCTGCAAGGTTCATGGAACTATGAACGTATGCAAAATGGCGGTTGGTGCTACGCAATTATTCCGGCAATCAAAAAGCTCTACAAGACAAAAGAAGAACGTACGGCAGCTTTGAAGCGTCACTTGGAATTCTTCAACACGCATCCGTATCTTGCATCTCCCGTAATGGGCGTTACGCTTGCTCTTGAAGAAGACCGTGCCAATGGCGCTGCTGTTGACGATACGGCTATTCAAGGCGTTAAGGTCGGCATGATGGGTCCTTTGGCCGGTGTCGGAGATCCTGTCTTCTGGTTCACGATTCGTCCTATGCTTGGTGCTTTGGGCGCTTCGCTTGCCCTTGGCGGAAACGTTCTCGGACCGATCTTGTTCTTCGTTGCATGGAACATCATTCGTTGGGCATTCATGTGGTATACGCAAGAATTCGGTTATCGCGCAGGTTCCAAGATTACGGACGATATGTCTGGCGGACTTTTGCAATATGTGACGAGCCTCGCATCCATCATGGGCATGTTCGTGCTTGGTGCTTTGATTGAACGCTGGGTTTCAATCAAATTCACGCCGGTCGTTTCGAAGACAACTCTTTCAAAGGGTGCCTACATTGAATGGGACAAGCTTCCAAAGGGTGCTGCAGGCATCAAAGAAGCCTTGACACAACAAGCAAACGGATTGGCTCTTGATCCGACGAAGGTTACGACGCTTCAAGACAACCTGGACCAGTTGATTCCTGGTTTGGCCGCATTGCTTTTGACATTCCTTTGCATGTGGCTTTTGAAGAAGAAGGTTTCCCCAATCGTTATCATCTTGGGCATCTTCGTTGTCGGTGTCGTATTCCACGTAATCGGCTTGATGTAATTTATCAATAATGATAATAATGCGGTCTTGTTCCATGGGAATGAGACCGTTTTGTTGTATAATAAGAAGTATTCAGACAATATGACGGAGGGTATCATAATGGTTCAATCAATCAATACTAAAGTAGATCTCGTAATCGAAGGAACGTCACACATGGGGTTGACAGATTACGGCAAAATCATGATTGGCGACAAAGGTTTTGAATTTTTCAATGATCGCGACGTTCGCAAAAACATTCAGATTCCTTGGACGGAGGTTGATTTGGTGATTGCCTCCGTCATGTTCAAAGGACGCTGGATTCCGCGTTACGGTTTCCAGACGAAGAAGAACGGAATGTTTACGTTTTCGTCCAAACAGCCGAGAAAGGTCCTGCGTGCCGTCAGGGAGTATATCGAACCGGAGCGCATGGTTCGCTCGTTGACGTTTTTCCAAGTCGTTAAACGGGCATTAAAGAATAAGTTTTCCTCTGATAAGAAATAGCTTGTTTTATCAAATGCAGTGATGCTTAGCGTCTGCTTGATCAGCACGTCAAGACGAGATTGCGGACAAAGTCCTCTATTTCATCAATGTGTCTGTAAATAAGAGATCTTGTCAGTTACGGTTTCTGTTCAAGCAGTGCCAGGATATCATTCAAATTTATCGATAGCATCTTTTTGGCTGTTTCTGTTATGGCGGGCGATTGTCATGCATATTCAAAAAATCGGGTGATTTACAATTAATTGAAAATCGCCTGATTTTTTATTTAAGGCATATTTTCCCAGATTTTTTGGCTTGTTTTGTCAGTTGTCGTTTGAAAGGATTGATTAAGAATGAGGCATGAATTAAATAAACTGTATTCAAAAAGGGAATAGGATGAATAAAAATTTCTTAAATACATAAAAAAACATTTTCATTCCGAACAAAAAAAGCAAATTAGTAATGAATGTTTATAGTTAAATTTTTTTATAAACAAATCCCGAAATATCCTTGACTAATAGGAGAAATGCTTGTATAGTTAATATCGTTGTCAGTTGAGCGACCGCTTGGTGTGAGATTGATGGCTTAGAAAAATAAATTAATTATTGACATTGTTTCTCCGATATGATAAACTTAAAGAGTTGTCAGTTGAAACAGATAGGTTAAGGATAATGGATTTTTATTCAAAAAACAATTCAAAAAAATTCTTGACAAAGATGTTGACGATTGATATAATTTAAAAGTTATCGCTTAGATAACTATTAAACAGATCTTTGAAAACTGAACAAAGTTTCGATAAACAAATGTGCAGGGCTTTTTGTTTTAAACAAGAGCAACAATATTTGCGAAGTCAATTCGCTAGTAAATTTTGAGTCACAAACTATAAATTGAGAGTTTGATCCTG
>JBHADD010000149.1:0-3610 GCA_041854925.1 Ligilactobacillus sp.
CATCAGTCCATTCCTCCTTTGATATATCCTTGCTCGCTCAAAAGCTTGCGCAGTTGCAAAACGGCTGTATATGTCGCCAAAACATAGACGTGCTTAGTCGGCATTTGTTTGATAAACGAAACGACGTCTTCGAGTTTTTCACGTTGACTGAAGTTTTTTTCAGGAACGCCGGCAACTCGCAAACGGAAAGTGATGTCCTTATAGCGTTCACCGCCTGTCAAAACGGAAGGAATTCTGTCAAACGGAAGTTCTTCGAAATTTCCGTCCCAAATCCAGCTTGTGTCGATTCCGTCAGCGTAATTGGCATTAAGCAGGACTGCCAGTGAAAATGGTTCCTTGTCGGTTGAAATCATTTCAAGAACTTGATCGAGTCCGACGGGGTTTTTGACAAGAATCAAAGTCGTCTGCTTGTCATCGATGTTGATGACTTCCTGCCTGCCAAAGACTTTTTCATCTTTATCGCTCAGGGCTCGTGCGGCTTCATCTCCTGAAAGTCCCAGGGATCGGCCGACCGAATATGCTGCCAAGGCATTGTAGATATTATATGTTCCGCCGATGTGCAACTCGACTTTTGCGCCGTCAATTTCAAAAGCAGATGATTGCGGCGTCTTGGAACTGATTTGATTTAGCGAATATGTCAGTTCAGGGCGTTTAAAACCGCATTCGGGGCAGAAATATTTGCCAAGGTTGCTATAGGTTCTGTATTTAAAATGCAGAATACGGTGACAGCGCGGACAAAGCAGACCATCGGTATTTGCAGGAGCTTTTTGATCCTTTTCTTCTTTGTTGGCAAAACCGTAGTAAACGACCTTGTTTTTAAGTTCTTTGCTGTTGAAGATCGGTGCATCTCCGTTGGCAATTACGAGCGCATCGGGATGCATGCGAATTCCCGTCAGAATTTTATCATAAGTCGTGTAGATTTCGCCGTAGCGATCCATTTGATCGCGGAAGAGATTGGTCAAGACAAAAATTGAAGGACTTACGTAGTGACAGATAATCGGGACGTTGGCTTCGTCCGTTTCGAGGACGGCCAGCTTTTTGCCAGCTTTTTTGGAAACTTTATCCGATAAAAATGCAGTGACGATACCTTGTTTCATGTTTGAACCGCTCTTATTGGTCAGAACGTGACCGAATTTTGTCTCAAGGACTTTGACTGTCAAAGCCGTAGTCAGGGTTTTGCCGTTCGTACCCGTGATGACGATGATTTCGTAGTCTTTGGCAAGGGTTTGGAGCGCATTCGGATCAAGTTTGAGGGTCAGTTTGCCGGGAAGAGATGTTCCTCCGTGCATAAAGTTATGCAAAAACCAGCGGGAAGACTTTCCGGCTAGAATTGCAAGTGAACTTCTGAAAGACATTTTATTTCCTCCAATTCTAGATACATCAAAAACATTTTACCATGAATTTTGGATAAGGCACGTATTTTGTTTGGACAAAAAATTTTTAGTGATGAAATTTTCTCTCGAATAATATATACTTGAAAGGAACGAATTTTTTTCAGATGGGGGCTTATCAAGTGGCACAGCTTTTTTTTCGTTACGGCGCAATGAACAGCGGCAAAACGATAGAAATCCTTAAAGTTGCTCATAATTATGAGGAACAAAACAAGAGCGTCATCATCATGACAAGCGGAATTGATGACCGTGATTCGGTCGGATACGTTTCAAGTCGAATCGGAATGAAACGCAAAGCCGTTCCGGTGTTTGACGAAGACAATCTGTATGAAAAGGTCGTTTCGATCAATCCTGATGCATCGTGCGTGCTGGTGGACGAAGCCCAGTTTCTGTCGAAACACCATGTATTGGAATTGACGAAGGTCGTTGATGAGCTGAAGATTCCCGTAATGACTTTTGGATTGAAAAACGATTTCAGAAACGAATTGTTTGAGGGATCAAAGTATTTATTGCTCTATGCGGACAAAATAGAAGAAATGAAAACGATTTGCTGGTTTTGCTGCAAGAAAGCAATAATGAACCTGCGTGTTAATGACGGCAAGCCCGTTTATGACGGAGAACAGATTTTAATCGGCGGAAACGAATCGTATTACCCGGTTTGTCGCAAGCATTATTTCTTTCCGCCAATGGAAAATGCACATATTGTTGAAAAGGAGAATGAAAATGGATAAACTATTCGACAGGCTTCAAATGCTGGCCGATCGTTATGAAGAATTGGGCGAGCTTTTATCGGATCCGGATGTGATTGCAGATTCCAAGCGTTTTATGGAACTATCCAAGGAAATGGCTGATTTGCGCGAAACGGTCGAGAAATATGAAAAATATAAGCAGATCGTGCAACAGATAAAAGATGATGAAGAAATGCTTTCTTCAGGACTTGATGACGAAATGTCCGCAATGGTCAAAGAAGAACTTTCCGATTCAAAAAATGAAAAGCAGGAACTTGAACAAGAGATCAAAATTTTGCTTTTGCCAAAAGACCCTAATGACGGCAAAGATCTTATCATGGAGATTCGCGGTGCTGCCGGTGGTGATGAAGCAAGTCTGTTTGCCGCAGATTTATTTTCGATGTACAGCAAATATGCCGAACGTCAAGGATGGTCAATTGAAGTTATTGACAAAAATACGACCGAAGTCGGAGGATTCAAGGAAATCGCGCTTACCATCAACGGCAAAAACGTCTGGTCAAAGCTTAAATATGAAAGCGGAGCGCACCGCGTTCAGCGAGTTCCAGTAACGGAATCGGCCGGACGCGTCCATACTTCGACTGCAACGGTCGTCGTGATGCCGGAAGAAGAAGACGTTGAAATTGATCTTGATCCAAAAGACATCAGAGTCGATGTTTATCGTTCTTCCGGTGCCGGCGGACAGCACATCAACAAGACGAGTTCTGCCGTTCGAATGACCCACCTTCCGACGGGAATCGTTGTTGCGATGCAGGATCAGCGTTCGCAGCAGCAGAACCGTGAGAAGGCCATGAAGATTTTGAAAGCGCGCGTTTACGACTATTACAAATCGCAAGAACAAAGCGAATATGACGAAAACCGCAAGTCTGCCGTCGGAACCGGTGATCGTTCCGAAAGAATCAGAACCTATAATTATCCGCAAAATCGCGTGACTGATCATCGTATCGGCTTGTCTCTCAACAAGCTCGACAGAATCATGAACGGCGATTTGGACGACGTTATCGATGCACTCGTGCTCTATGATCAGACTAAGGCTTTGGAAGAATTGCAAAATGGCTGATAAGATGACTGTTTTTGAAGCCCAGAAATGGGCTTTTTCTTTTGCTGACGATCACGGAATGGAACGCAGCACGATTGATATGCTGATTTGCGGTCAGATGGACTGGGATGTTACGCATTTGTTGATGCACTATCGGGATAAATTTTCAAATGAAGACTTTGAGGTCTTCAAGCAAAACGTTGAAAAATGCGCTCAAGGGATTCCGCCGCAATACGTGCTTTCAAAGTCCGTCTTTTTTAACAGAAGTTTTTTTGTCAATGAAAGCACGCTTATTCCGCGGGTTGAGACCGAAGATCTGGTGGAATGGATCTTGCAGGACAATCCTGGGACAGATGCTGAATTTTTAGATATCGGAACCGGCAGCGGAGCAATCGGTTTGACGCTTAAGGCCGAAAAGCCTTTGTGGAAGGGCA
>JBHADD010000150.1:0-3236 GCA_041854925.1 Ligilactobacillus sp.
CCTTCAAGAGTGATAGTGGACAGACATGGATGCATTCGCATCCCCTGCACAACTTGTGCCTGGGAAAAAATATTTTACACACAAATTAGGACTTGACTCTTCGCCAAAGCAGTGCGGTCTCAGATTGCGGCAAATCTCAAAAATCAACGTTTTGCCCGTAATCGAGGTCAGGTGCAGTGATTGAGCAGATGATGCGCAGCACTGCATTTGGAAAAATCACCGTCGTTTACGGACAAAGCGATGAAAATGGGCGCTTTGTCCGTAATTGGCCTGCTCGAAAAATGGTGATTACGGACAAAATGGTCAAAAATGGCCGTTTGTCCGTAAAATTTGAGTGAAATTTCGGTGCACCGCCCAGAATAAGAAAAAATCCGTGCCATCACGGCACGAATTTTAATCATTATTCAGTTGACCGTTCGGCTACACACCTTGTTAATCAGGCTCAGACCAGCAACAAGGCTCATGATAAGTTCGTGCCGCGTCGTGACTGCGCTTGCGCTGATCACTCGCGCCTCTCCTTATCTCCCGCCTTGTTGAGCGGCTGGTCTTCACACCTTGTTCCTACCAGGCAAACAGTCCCACCGTTGCGGCCGAAAGCAATGAAACCAGAATTCCTGACAACAGCAGGTAAGGAACGTTTTTGGAAATCAGGTCGTTTTTCTCACGATCGACAATGCTCTTGAAGCAGCCAATGATCATGCCGACAGTTGAGAAGTTGGCAAACGACGTCACGAAGACCGTAAGCACGGCGCGGTAGTGTTCGGAAAAGGCTGCCGTTGCGATCTTGCCGGTAACTTTGCCCATAACGACGAATTCGTTCGTCACAAGCTTTTCGCCCATATATTGGGCAAATTGGAACGCATCCGAAGGGTTGAGCCCCATAAGCCAGGCAAATGGGAACATGATGATTCCGAGCAGATGTTCCAAGGAAACCCATGGATGAATCAGGCCCAAAAGCTTGTCGACAAGCGCAGCCAAGGCAACGAACGCAATAACGTTGGCAGCGATGATCAAAACGAGACGACCGGCAGACAGGATGGAGTCACCAAGAAACGAGAAGAACGGTTCCTTCTTGCCGTCGGCTTCAACCGTCCCGTCAGCAACGGAGGCTGACCCGCCGATTTTGGCAATAAAGTCTTCTTCTTGCGAAACCTGTACTGGATTTAGCATTGAAGTTACGATCAATGCGTTGATCACGTTGACCGGAATTGCCGTTAAAATATATTGTCCGGGCATCATTTGCGTATAAGCACCGATAATGGAGGCCGTCACGCAGCTCATGGACGTCATGGCAAGCGTCAAATCGCGTTTTGCGCTCATCCGCTTAAGCTGCAGCGATGAGACGGCCAGGGCCTCCGTATTGCCGAGAAACATCATTTCAACTGCGAAAAACGATTCAAATTTCGGCTGACGCGTAATAAATGAAAGACCGCGTCCGATCCACTTGATAATCCACGGGAGAACACCAATATAAGTCAAAATGTCAAACAGCGGCACGATCATTAAAATCGGCAGCAGCACGCTGACGAAAAAGTCCATCGA
Source organism: Ligilactobacillus sp. (assembly GCA_041854925.1). GTDB lineage: Bacteria > Bacillota > Bacilli > Lactobacillales > Lactobacillaceae > Ligilactobacillus. The sequence continues at coordinate 1,543 of JBHADD010000150.1, forward strand.
CTTCACGTTGACCATGCTCGGAATTGCAAACGCGATTCCTTGATACGAAACTTGAACAAGTGCATCAAAGCCTGCCGCAGCTCCTTTGACGATCGTGCGACCGATCGGAAAACTGGTCAAAAACCATGCCATGACGAGGTTTAAAGCTGTCATTGTCAAAACTGCGCGCCAGTTGATGGCTTTACGATCTTTTGAAAATAACCAGCCGATTGCGAGAAATACGATTAATCCGATGATGTTGATTGCTAAATACAAATTTTTTTCTCCTCTCTGGACTGTAAAACTTTCGATATTATATCGGAATGCGTCCCTTTTTGTAAAATGCAGAGCGTTGATAAACGTGCGTTTCTTACCTATATTTAGAATAATTTGGTTTGTGATCGAATGTCAAACATCATGAATAGCGAAAATTATTGATGAAGCAGAATTTATCTTTAGCCGATCTGCGAACAATAAGGAAAAGTTAAAAAGTTTTCAATTTTAATAGTAAGCGCTTGCATTTTAATCAAAAGGTGCTATAATAAGAATTGTAGAAAGGGTTTAGAGATTCTGCAGCGCTTGCAGCGAGCTTGAAACGATAACGACATCGTTGCCCGATAGTGAAACGACCATATCCGATACAGCAAGGATGGATATGGCTTTAAGGTTAATTAAGCAGGATCAAAACGCCTTTCAATTATACCTTGATTGAACGAGACAGGTTGGCGGATTACCGATAATGTAAAAGAACATTGTGAAAGAACTTATGCGGTAATGAAAGGCCGACTGAGGGCTCGTCGTGAGGAGCCGGAACTTGATTCCGGCTTCTTTTTTTGTGCTACAATATACAATGACATTAAGCAGGAAAAGAGGGATATGATGGCAAAATGCAAAGAAACGCTGGCAATTACGAACCATCGCGTCATTACCGAAGACATCAACGAGCATGAAACCGTATACGGTGGACGAATTTTGGAAATTCTGGACGGAACGGCATCAACTTCAGCAGCTAGATTGGCACGAACACAGACCGTCACCGCTGCAATCGATGACGTGAATTTTATTGCTCCTTTCGCCTTGCATGATTCATTTTGCATTGAAACCTACGTAACGGGCGTCGGCACGCATTCAATCGAGGTCTTCGCCAAAGTCGTCGGCGAGCATCTTTTAACAGGCGAAAGATTTTTGGGGATGACGGCTTTTTTCACCTTCGTCATCTTGGACAAGAATGTTGAACCGGAACCGATCATCCCTGAAAGCGCCGAAGAAAAAATGCTTTGCAAAGGATACGAACAGCGCAGGAAACGTAAAAAGGCCGCTCTGAAAGAGCGTCTAAGCTTCAATCGGCAATTGTCGATCGATCTTCCATACTAAAGAAAAAGCAGCTCTGAGGCGCCTTAAACACGTCTCAAAGCTGCTTTTTATCGAGAGTCAGTCGTTATCTCGATTCTGGGCCACCTTCATCAACAAGCGGATAGCTTCTTCGTAACTGCAAGTATGTTCTTCCATAACTTGTTTAATCAATTCTTCAGTCGATGTCTTTGCTGAAATCGTCATAAAATATGCCCCCTAATATCAATGAATGTGTCCATTTTCCGTATGGCGAACTTATGTTTCTCTTTTCATATCACTTTTTCATTTTAACGCGGTTCTCTCAAAAAGAAAAGTCAAAATTTCAAATGATTTTTTTGCATATTTGACACACTCTTTACCCC
>JBHADD010000151.1:0-5764 GCA_041854925.1 Ligilactobacillus sp.
CGCGCTTGCGACGGGTAAGCTCGTCTTGCCCGAGCAAGTGTGCTTGGTACAAGGGGGTTGTGAGGCGAAAACTGATTAGACAAGGTGTGAAGACCAGCCGCTTAACAAGGCGGGAGATAAGGAGGAGTGCGAGTGATCAGCGTAAGCGCAGTCGCGACACGGCACGAACTTATCATGAGCCTTGTTGCTGGTCTGAACCTGATTATCAAGGTGCGAAGACCAGCCGCTCAACAAGGCGGGATTACGGGCAAATTTCAAAAAAGCGGCACTGGATTTTCACTAATAAAGGTACTTCATTGTCTCCACGCTGCCAACGACACTGGATTTTCACTTGGAAAGAGGTTTAACCATAGATTCTTCCAATTAACTCTGCATACAAAAAAACTCGCTCCATTGCTGAAACGAGCCTTCGCTAAAAATCTTATTCAAACAAATAATCAGGGATGAACAAGTCACCCAACGTTGCTGCCATGATGGATTTGATGGAATGAAGCCGATTTTCGCCTTCTTGAAAAACGACGGAATGCTTGCCATTAAAGACGTCATCAGTAATTTCGAGTGCCTCGACACCGAATTGATCGCAAAGCTTTTTGCCCATTTTGGTTTGCTTATCATGGAATGCAGGAAGACAGTGCATCACGATTGTCTCGGATTTGCCGGTCTTTTCAAGCATCGAATCGTTGATCTGATACGGCAAGAGCTTTTCGACCCGGGCCTTGACATCGATGTCTTCGCCCATGGAAATCCAAACATCTGTATACAAAACATCAGCATCCTTTACCGCATGTGCAACGTCAGCCGTAACTTCGAGCGTGCTGCCGCTCTTTTCAGCCAATTTGTGCGCAATATCTTGAACTTCTTTAGCCGGCTGCAAATCAGCAGGAGCACAGATCGAACAGTCAACTCCAAGAATCGCACTCGTGACAAGCAGACTGTTGGCCATATTGTTGCGTCCGTCTCCCACATATGTGAGTTTCCTGTTTTCAAGCGTGCCGAAAACTTCTTTGATCGTCATGAAATCGGCAATCATCTGGGTCGGATGCCAATCATCCGTCAAACCGTTCCAAACAGGAACGCCACTGTATTTAGCAAGGCCTTCAACGGTTGCTTGTTCAAAGCCGCGAAACTCGATGCCGTCAAACATGCTGCCTAAAATTTTGGCGGAATCGGCAACGGATTCCTTATAGCCGAATTGCGTATCCGAGATGCCCATAAATTCAGGGTGCGCGCCCAGATCATTGGCCGCAACGGTAAAGGCAGACCTCGTTCTGGTCGAAGTCTTTTCGAATAAAAGCGCAATATTCTTGTTTTCAAGATACTTGTGCGGAATGTTCTTTTTTTTCAGATCCTTCAAGTGGAGCGCAAAATCTACCAAGTACTCAAGTTCTTTTTTGTTAAAATCAATTTCTTTCAGATAAGATTTTCCGTAAAAATGATTCATGCATAATCCCCCTATGCTACCAAAATATTTTCAAGCGTTTCGGTAATGATTTCAATGCCGGCCATAAGTTCAGATGCCGGAGTAATCAGTGGCGGAAGCAGTCTAAGTGTGTTGCCGCGCGCACTGAGCGTCAAAAGTCCCTTATCTTGTAGAAGCGAAACGACTTTGCCGACATCGACCGTTTCTTTCAGATGGATTCCGATCATAAGCCCGAGCCCGCTGATGCTTTCGATTGCATCAATGTTTTTAGCTTTTTGTTCCAGCAAAAATTTGATAAAATCCGACTTTTCGCTGACGCCTTTTAAAAATTCAGCGTTCAGCTCATCCAAAACGACGTCAGCCGCTGCCATCGCCAATGGATTGCCTGCAAACGTCGAACAGTGGGTGCCCGGTCCAAAGAATTTCGCCAATTCCTTTTTGCCAAGCATTGCCCCGACAGGAATCCCGTTGGCAAGTCCTTTGGCTACGGTCACGATATCAGGATTCAACTCGAAGTTTTCAAAAGCAAATAATTTTCCGGTTCGCCCCATCCCTGTCTGAACTTCGTCGATAATCAGCAAAGCGCCTGCTTCATGCGTTTTTTCTTCAACCGCTTTAAGCCAGGAGGCATCTCCCACGACAACGCCGCCTTCTCCTTGAACGACTTCCAAGATAACGGCCGCCTTTTGATCGGTGATTTCATCAAGGGCTGCGAAATCATTGTATTTGGCAAAAGAAACTCCAGGCACGAGCGGACCAAAGCCTTCCTTGATTCCATCGTTTCCGGTCAAAGAAAGCGAGCCGTAAGTTCTGCCATGAAACGAATGATCAAAAGCCAAAACTTCACTCTTGCCGGTTGCCTTTCGCGCCAGCTTGAAAGCAGCCTCGTTTGCTTCCGTCCCAGAATTACAAAAGCTTGCAATCATGCCGTGAGCTTCGCCAAGTTTTTTGGCGACGCTTTCCTGCAAACTGCTTTCATAAAGGTTTGACGTATGCCAGACCTTGCCAAGCTGTTTTTTGACTGCCTCATTAAGCTTTGAAACATTGTAACCGAGTCCGCAAACGCCGATGCCACTTGTGAAATCTCGATATGTCATTCCCTTATTGTCCGTCAGTTTGAATCCGTTGCCGGATATGATTTCAAACGGGAATCTGTTATACGTTGGAAACACATGTTGCATCATCGTCTTCTTCCTCCTTTACGATTTCAGTTCCGTGGTTCTCTAAATCATCCGTGATAATGACGTGCGACACGCCCATTGCCTGTGCCGTAAATGCCGCGTTCAGCTTCGGCTGCATGCCGGCCGTGATTACCTTTTTGGCGAAAAGTTTACTGCAATACGTGCGGTCAAGTTTTGGAATCACTTGTCCATTTTCCATCACTCCCGCAACGTCCGTTAATAAATACAGGGCTTCGGCATGCAACAGGCTGGCAATGCTGCAAGCGCACGAATCGGCATTGACGTTCAGCCATTTTCCGTCTTCAGTCACACACATCGGTGCCATGACGCCGATTCTTTGCCACAAAGCCCCGGCAATCGCCATCTTGTTGACCTTCGTCACCATGCCGACCGAACCATATTTTGCCTCATCAAGATACTTTCCTTCAAGCAGGTGCGAACAAGCACATGACAACGGGCTGACGGGTAAGCCATGCTCAGTCAATTTTTCGACCAGTTCAGGCTGGCTTTCACCCAAAAGCACGAGTTTCGTAAGTTCAAGCACCTCTTTGCTCGTTACGCGAATCCCATGCTTTTTTTCTGCAGGAATCCCCATTTTTTCGCAGAGCTTTGAAATATTCGGACCGCCGCCATGGACGATCAAAACTTTCTTGCCCAAATGTTTCCAATACTTCAATTTTTCAAAAAAAGCCGGTTTTAATTGAGAAATGGCGTTTCCGCCGATTTTAACCACAATCAAATCATCCATGTTCTGGTCTCCTTTCGTCAGCTGCGATATGAGGCGTTGATCTGAACGTATTTGTACGTCAAATCGCATCCCCATGCCTGTCCTTTGAAATCACCGTTGTTAAGTTCAACGTCGATTACGATCTCATCAGATTTGAGTTTTTCCTTTAATGCCTCTTCATCAAAATCAAGTCCCAATGAATGCTCGACGATTTTCGTCTTGTTAAGCGCAATGTCGACGGAATCGATTTTGAGCTTGGCGTTCGTCGAACCGATCGCATCGATGATTCGACCCCAATTGGCATCTTCTCCGAACAACGCCGCCTTAACGAGATTTGAACCAACGATGGCCTTGGCCACATGCTGCGCATCTTCTTTGGAATGAGCCCCGTTGACGTTTGCTTCGACAAGTTTCGTGGCACCTTCGCCGTCACGCGCAATCTCTTTGGCCAAAAAGCCTAAAACGTGCTTTAAAGCCGCTTTGAAAACTTCATATTCAGATCCTTCTGAAAGTTCAGGCTCATCTTGCATGGCCTGTCCGTTTGCCATGACGACGACCATGTCGTTTGTCGACGTATCACCGTCGACCGTAATCTGATTAAAGGTTTCGTTCGTCAGTTCGACGAGCGTTTCCTGAAGCTTTTGTCCTGCCACTTTGGCATCCGTCACGACGAACCCGAGCATCGTTGCCATGTTTGGTTTGATCATCCCTGATCCCTTGCAAAATCCAGAGATCGTACACTTTTTGCCAAAAACTTCAAACGAAACGCTAATGGTCTTTGAGTGCGTATCCGTCGTCAAAACAGCTTCGGTTACTTTGAAATTTTTCGTTTTTTGAAGTTCGGCCAAACCTTGCTTGATCTTGTCCATCGGCAATTGCACCCCGATCACGCCGGTTGAGGCAACACCGACCAGATCTTTGTCAATCCTAAGCTTTGAGGCAACGAGAATCTGTTCTTCATGCGCATTTTCCGTTCCTTCGATTCCCGTGCATGAATTGGCGACGGCGCTGTTCATGATGATGGCTTGCAATTCATGCTTCTTATTGATCGTTTCTTTCGTCAGTTTCGTCGGAGCCGCCTGAAATTGGTTGGTCGTATAGACTCCAGCGCTTTGTGCCGGAACCTCCGACACGACCCAGCCCATGTCAAGCCTTTTCTTGCGAAGGCCCGCGTGAACTCCGTCTGCAAAAAAACCTTTCGGCCATTTAAACTCAATCTCTTCCATAATTATCGTCCTTCCTATGGCCAGGCCGGAACTTTTGGCAACCCGCAAAGCTCATCCAAGCCAAAATAATCATTCATGTTCTGCACCGCCTGTCCCGCCGCACCTTTGACAAGGTTGTCGATTACGGAAACAACGGAAATCGTTTTGCTCAACTCATCGTAAGCAACGCCGATGTCGCAATAGTTTGAATATTGCACGTCCTTGATTTTCGGAAAACCTTCTTTTAAGACCCTGACGCATTTTTTGCCGTGATAAACTTCTGCGTACGCTTTTTTCAATGCTTCGAGACTAAAATCGTCAGCATCCTTCGGCTTGGCGTAAATCGTTGCCATGATTCCACGCGTGATTGGAATCAGCGTCGTCGAAAACTGCAGCGCCTCAATCCCGCTATCGAATTTCTTCAGCTGCTGCAAAATTTCCGGAATATGCTGATGAGAATTAATCTTATAAAGCAGCGCATTTTCGTTGATAACCGGATAATGACTATTTTCAGTCAGTTTCTTTCCTGATCCGGACACGCCTGATTTGGCATCGACAATCAAAGAATCGAGCTTGATCAAATGTTTAAGCAAGAGCGGAGCGATGCCCAAGATCGTCGCCGTCGCATAACACCCTGGATTTGCAATATAGCTCATATCGGGTTTATAAAAATCAGCCAGTCCATAGCAGGATGCTTCAAGTTCTTCTTTAGGCGCAGCCGGCTTTTTATACCATTTCTCATATTCTTTCGGATCTTTTAATCTGAAATCGCCTGAAAGATCAATGACAGGAAAATCATTTTGGATAAAAGGAGCTGCAAGTTTGCTCGTAACCCCCGCTGGAACCGCAAAGAACACTACGTCGTTTCGATCCATGATTTCTTTTGCATCATATGGCAAAAGCTCGTTTTCAATATTGCGAAATGCAGACACCTCTTTATTCAGACAACGCTTCAAAACGCCCTCTTTTTCTCGCGCATACAAATTAATTTCCTCTATTTCAGGGTGATTGCTTAAAATTCGAAACAATTCCGTTCCGCTGTACCCAGTCACTCCCACGACCGCTGTACGCATAACCCCGCCTCCTCAAGCTAAGTAATTCATAACGTTGAACTAACTATATTCTAATTTCGGTATAATTTCAAGTGCTTTTTATAAATTTATGCTATTTTTTACGTGTTTTTTGGTTTTTTATGCATTCAATAGCAAGATATGCACTATTTTACGCATAA
>JBHADD010000152.1:0-4143 GCA_041854925.1 Ligilactobacillus sp.
CTTCCCATATGAAAATGCCCTCCAAGCATACAGCAAATTTTCTTTTTCATCTGTATACTTAAAGGGCATTATAACCAATCATCCGGATCTTTAATTGTGACTGGTTTTTTCCCAACCTTTTAACAAATTATTTATTAACGCTCAATTTGTCCGTTTCTTTCTTCAAGTTGTCTGAAATATCGCGCAAGTCTGAAACATGCTGCGTGAATTCGTCCATCGTTGCCAAAACTTCTTCGGAATTTGCGGAAACTTCTTCCGTTCCGGCCGCGTTTTCCTGCGTTGAAGCAGAGATGCTTTCAAGTCCTTCAAGCACTTTGCCTTGAACTTCTTCGATCTTGTCTGAAGCTTCGGCAACGCCTGCGACTTTTTTTGCCATTTCCTGATTGTGCTTGAAGACTTCCACCGTCGATTTGATGGCTTCTTGAATCAGCTTGGAATGCTTTTGACCGCCTTCAACGGAACTGTTCGTCTTATCGACCATTTCCTTCGACTGTTTCTTGATGTTGTCGATAATGTCTTCGATTTCCTTCGTTGAAGCCGCGCTTTGTTCGGCAAGCTTGCGAATTTCTGCCGCAACGACTGAGAATCCTTTGCCGGCTTCGCCTGCGCTGGCAGCTTCAATCGACGCATTCAAGGCAAGCAGGTTCGTCTGACGAGAAATCTCGTTGATGACGTTGATGATCTTGGTAATGTCTTGAATATCCGCATTCATGTTCTGAACGCTTTGTGACAAAGCCTTCATATCATCGAGTTCAGCCACCCAGTTGCTGTTGACGCTGTCCATCGTGTTCATGTTGTCCTGATTGATCTTGGCAGATTCATCGGATTCGGCATGCATGTTCTGAACGCTTTCGTTCAATCCGTCGATAACCTTGGAAAGTTCTTCCAGTTTCGTTACGCTTTCTTGAGTTTCTTGAGCTTGTGAACTCGTAACATCGGCAATACCCGTAATCGTTTGGGCAACTTCTTCCGTTGCCTTGCCTGTCTGCTTGGAGAGTTCAAGCAGCGAAGCGGATTTTTCCGCAACGTTTGCCGACTGTTTCTTGACGTTTCCGATCAATTCGCCGACAGCATCGATCATTTTGTTGTAGCCGAACGCAATTCTGTTGAATTCGCTGCCGTCTTGTTCCGGATTTACAAGTTTTGCCGTAACCTTTCCAACAAAGTTCTTGGCCTTGCTACGATCAACCTTGATTTTGTTCAGGTTGCCGCTTTCTGCTTCCTTGAAGTACTTGAGCAGCTCTTCGGCAATTCTTTTGAAGGTACCCTCGATCATCGTTGCAGCAATGGTGACGACAATTGCCACGATAACCGCAACCACGCCGGCCGTCTTAAACATTGTCCGACGTTCTTTTTGAAGGTCGTTTTTCATCACGTACGAATATGCCCAGTACTTGTTGCCGGCTTCGCCCTTGTTAAAGTAAATATCGGTAATCTTTGATTCGCCCTTCAAGTGAACAAAACCTTTGCGCTTTGGAGAAGCCTTGATTGCCTGATACATCTTATCGTTTTTCAGACTGTTGCCGCGACTGTAATGACTGTCATCAATTGCGCCCTTTGAGGCAAGCGCAATTCCGTCGCTTGAAACAAGCGTCACGCGACCCGTCCGACCGATCCTTAGATTGCCGATTGGACGTTCAATCGCATTGAACGAAACGTCAGACGTCACCACGCGCGTCTTGCCGTCCCGGGCCTTGTAGGCATACGCAGCCGTGATGACGTACGCTCCGCTTTCGACATCCTTGTACGGCAGCGTCCAAATGACATTGCCCATGTCGGCAACGGCCTTTTGATACCACTCGCGAGTCGTCGGCTTGAATCCTGCCGGAATCTTGTCAGAGCTTGCATAGTTGTCGTCCTGGTCGGCAACGGTCGTCCTCAACAGAGCATCATTGGCGTTGCACGTCTCCTTCATTTCGCGTACAAGCTGCTGTCTGTCAAATTTCTTCGCTGTAAATTCAGGGTAGGTAGCCATTTTCTTCAGCATCTTTCCAGAAGTCGTCTGAAGATGATTGCGTTCTTCTTGGATAAGATCAACGGCACTTTCTTTGGACAAATCATTGCGTTCAATCAAAACATTGGTGGTCGTGATGATCGAACTGATTAACATAATAAGCAATGGAAAATTGCCAACTACAACCAAAATCATGGTAATCCACTTACCAATTGAACGATGTTTGCGATGTGAATCGTTATTTTTCATAAATAATACGTCCTTTCAATATTATTTCAGTTATACTAATCCTCATGACCTTTATCGGACAAATAATTATGCAATTAAACACAACTATTATGAAAAAACATCGAATTTAAAATGAATTTCACTTTTTCTGCCATGTATCCAAAAAAAGCAACGGATTCCAATTAATCCGTTGCCCCCAGCAGCTGCTTGTTTCTGCCTAATTTCCTTTTTTGTTCCAACTTGCCGAATACCTGATCCACAAAGTTTGTTTAAACTTCTTAAAGTGCGTATCCAGCTTCAACTCAAATGCTTTCATCAAAATCCCTCCAGTCGTCAAAAACAGCAACAAAAGATTTTGACTCGTCAAAAGCAGCGTCGCCCTGGCTCCCCCAAAAGCCAGGCAATCAATGCTTTACATCTGAATCATTGTAGGCCTACAAATATAATAACGAATGGGGGAAGGAAATTTGAACGGGATTGAGAAATAAATATATTACGAAATTAAACAATCTCCATTCACATTATTCTTAATCTATGTAATTTCATACCTCCATCATTTTGAGATTACCAATCAATCAACTTATCATTGGCAGTCAATTTATCGGTCATATCCTTCTTATTTTCCAAAGAGATAATATTGTCGTCCCAAATTCTCACTACTTTTTGATCAAACATATACTGAATAGACCGCATGATGCGAGACGGTTTGTACATCGATCTATCCGTGACAATTTGCGCACCCGCAGGCATTTCCCATCTGTCAATATTACTTTGAGAAAGAATAGGAAGTTCTCCTTTCTTGGCCTTGGATAAATAACGAGAAAGCATGCAGCGATTTTCAATAACCGAACCAGAATTATTTTTAGATGATTTTAGTAATTTTTTCATGTTTCTGTAAACTATCTTATTGGTCATGTCAGTGGCAAAATATGGGGTCACCTCTCCATCTAAAATATTCAGATAAACGTGATTGTAATAATTTATATCAACAATACACCCATGAACGGTCCCGATACCGCCAATAGAATGCACTTCAGCAGAAATAGCCATGATAGCTTCTCGATATGGAGCAAATGCGCTATACACTTTTTGAACGTATTCCGGAAGGTTGTCAAAGTAATAATTGATGTCATGATTGAGCTTATGCCTTTTCCACCCCTCTAAAAGGCACAAACCGCTTTTAGTTTTCAAAACAAACATATAAAAACCACTACGTTTCAAAGCATACACATCACCAGGATATCCTTTGCCATTCATCTCTATTCCCTGATATCGATTAAAATCAACATATTGTTTTCTCGCGATTTTCCAAATTCCGTCTGGATGATTTTTAAAGGGATCAAATCTATGAAAATCAGTTGTAAAACTTTTAAGAGACCAAGTTTTTCTATGATACCCAATTTGATTATCAGAAAAAACGGCAAGATTACGTTGCAACAAAAACGTGTTTTGATGAGTGTGACCGCTCACATAAATCCAATTCTCCTTATAATTGTCATCTGACCAATCCCTCATCGGATTATGAGTCAGCACAATTACTCGAAGATTTGCCGCACTTTTAAGAACCTTTTCATATATTGCCTGAAAACGTCTTGAACGTTTAATATCTTCCTTTGGCGAAACAGTATTTCTGTAAAGACCCATTTTGGCATTGTAAAAAGGATTAAGTCCGGAAAATCCGATTCCTCCAAGCACTAAAAATGCAGCCTCGGAAAATTTTTCACTGAGTTTTTTGATGCTTGCATTAAGAATCATCTGCTCATCTATTATCTCGATATCATTATCTTTGTAAAAAATAAGCAACTCGTTTTCTAACAAAATTACCTGCTTAGGAATAAATTGACGATAATCGGAAATGATTTTATCAATTTTCCGTAAATATTTGTGACTTGAGTTTAACTTAAAGTTGCCACCAATAAACGATAGTCAAGTCCTAATTTGTGTGTAAAATATTTTTCCCA
>JBHADD010000153.1:0-5949 GCA_041854925.1 Ligilactobacillus sp.
CATTTGAGTATTTGGAACGCCGCAACGTTCTTCTGAAGGAAACCGCAGCTGAAATGAAAGTCGCGCAAATTAAGGAAGTTCCGCACAAAGTTCAAGGATTGCAAGAGCAAATCAAAGAACTTGAAAATAAGGTGTCCGCGCTTGAAGACAAGTTTGCAAGTCAACAGGCAAAAGACGTCTTCCAGAACGTGCAAACGATCGCTGGCATGACTCTGATCGCTGCTGCGGTTAAAGTTTCCGGTATGAATCAGTTGCGTTCTTTGGCAGATCAATGGAAAGAAAAGAATCTTTCCGACGTTCTTGTTTTAGGTTCTGCATCCGGTGAGAAGGTCAGCTTGATCGTTGCTGCTTCTGATGATGCCATCAAGGCCGGAATCAAGGCCGGTGATTTGATCAAGGCGATTGCTCCGCTTGTCGGAGGCGGTGGCGGCGGTCGTCCCAACCTTGCACAGGCCGGTGGCAAGAAAGTTGAAGGATTGCCTGAAGCGTTGAAGGCAGCAGAGAAGTGGCTTGCTGAAAAATAGTCATTTAAAGGGACAGGGTCAAACCTGTCCCTTTTTTGTGATATTTATGTAAGTGTTTTCCGAAACTTTGATTACGATTCGTTTACAATAAGATTTATTGATTGTGACATTATGAATTGTCTAGTAAAATAGAGTTGATGAATAGATCCGCGGAGGTGTTAAAGATGAGTTCGTTGGATAAGACAATGTACTTCAATTTTGAAGATAATAATCAAAAAGATGTTCGTGAGACGCTTGAAACCGTCTATGATGCTTTAGAGAAGAAGGGATACAACCCGATCAATCAGATCGTCGGATATCTTCTTTCGGGTGACCCGGCCTATATTCCGCGGCTCAATGATGCCCGAAATCTAATCAGAAGACATGAGCGTGATGAGATCATTGAAGAATTGGTACGTTCATATCTTGATAAGGAGGATAAATAGTGGCGCGACTAATGGGACTTGACGTTGGCTCAAGGACGGTCGGCATAGCCGTCAGCGATGAGCTTGGTTGGACTGCGCAAGGCGTTGAGATCATCAGAATCAACGAAGAAGAAGCAGTTTTTGGAATTGAACGAGTCAAGGAACTTGTTGAAGAATACGATGTTTGCGGTTTTGTTTTGGGACTTCCGAAAAACATGAACAATACTCTCGGTCCGCGTGCCGAGGCTTCAAAAGCATACGGAAAACTTTTGACTGAAACGTTCGGCTTGCCGATTGATTTTCAAGATGAGCGGTTGACGACCGTCGAAGCCGAAAGGATGTTGGTCGAGCAAGCTGATGCTTCAAGAAAAAAACGCAAGAAAGTTATCGATAAGCTGGCGGCAAGTCTTATTTTGCAAAATTATTTGGACGCTTCCGGAAAACTTTTGGCAGAAATTAAGAAATGAGGTAACGTGCATGAGCGCATATGAAGAACAATATATTACTGTATCGGATGACAACGGAAATGAAACGCTTTACGAAGTTTTGTTCACGTTTGATTCTGATGATTACGGCAAGTCATACATTTTATTGATTCCGGCCGGTTCAGAACCAGGGGATCAGGTTGACGTTCTTGCTTATTCCTTTGATTCCGAAGCAGAAGGCGACGATGTTGATTTGAATGAAATCGAAAGCGATGAAGAATGGGACATGGTCGAAGGAGTTTTGGACACGTTTTTGAATGATGATAACATGCAATAAGAATTTGAGCGAGGGTCAATGTTGGCACTCGCTTTTTTTTACGGGCATTGAATTTCGCATTCGAACAACGGTTGTGATAGAATTAGAAGAGGTATAGCCTAAAAGGCTTTGTGACAATATTTTATGAGGTGAAATCGATGTCTGATATAAAGAGACGGTTCAAGCTTAAGCTTGGCGGAAACGAATATACGATTATCGGAAACACGACCCCAAAAAAGATGGACGCGGTTTCCAAATTGCTTAATGAACGATTGGAAGAGATTTCCAAACAAATGCCGTCATTATCGACTGAAAAAGCGGCAATACTTTTGGCAATCAACGCAATGTCAGACTGTCTTGAAAAGCAAGAAGAACTGGATAGGCTGAAGGAAGAGAAAGGAAGCAAATGAGCATTTCGCTGATCATTGTTTTATTTCTGATAATCGCGTATCGGACAGGGGCCAGGAGGGGATTGGTTCAAACGATCATGAATGTTGTCGGCTACGTGGCGGTCACTTTTGCTGCCGGATTTTTGGCACATGCGTACGGACCGGCTTTCGCAGACAAAATGCCTCAAATTACTGATGAGGGAAACGGTTTTTTAGCATCCGCCGGAATAAATCTCAACAGTGCATTTTATCAAATCATGTTGTTTTGGATCTTTGCAATCGGTTTAGGAATCGTCTTTCGAATGATTTCCGGTTCAATCGTTTTTTTTGCAAAAATGCCTGTTGTTTCATCGATTAACCGTATTTTGGGCGGATTGGCATCATTTTTGATGATGTATGCCGTTATCTTTTTTGCGTTGCTTTTCGCTGGTTCTTGGCCAAATGCAGGGGTGAGAAAGTCGGTTGATGATTCAACGGTTGCAAGGTTTATCTTGAACAAGACGCCCGGTCTATCCGAAAAAATAATTTCCGATTGGCTTCCGACAAAAGACGTCTGATTTATGAAAGGAGTTTTCCGTGAACGAAAAGGGTTTAAAAACGCTTGAATATGACAAGGTCAAAAACATGCTGTTGGCATATGCGACGACCGAAATGGGGAAAAACATGGTTTTTGAGTTAGCTCCGTCATCTGATTGCGAATGGATCGAACAAGCGTTGGATGAAACAAAGGATGGGGCTGACGTATTGAGACTCAAGGGCGGAATTCCGATTCCGAAACTTGAATCCGTAAAGAAACATTTAAAAAGACTTGACATCGGTGCTTCGCTCAGTGCCAAAGAACTTGCGGAAGTGGGGCGCGTTTTGCGCGTTACGAATGAAACGAAGCGGTTCTTTCGCGATCTTGAAGCGGATGAAACCGAACTGAATCATCTTTATGCCGAAGCGGATATGTTGGAGACGCTTCCTGACGTATCAAGACGTTTGTTGATGTCGATTGAAAATGACGGGCACGTAACGGATGAGGCTTCATCTCTTTTGGCAAGTCTGAGACGTCAGATTACGACGACGGAAGGGGAAATCAGAAATCGGCTTGGTAATTTCGTACGGGGAAAGTCTTCAAAATATCTGAGCGATTCGCTGGTCACGATCAGAAACGAACGCTACGTGATTCCCGTTAAAGCAGAATATAAGAATGCTTTTGGCGGAATCGTTCATGACCAAAGTTCTTCCGGTCAGACGTTGTTCATCGAACCGAAAGAGATTGTTGAGCTGAATAACCGTTTGCGTCAACAGCAGATTGCTGAAAAAGAAGAAATCAAGCGGATTCTTGAAGAACTATCCGAATTGATTGCGCCTTATACTGAAGAAATTGAAAACAATGCCAAGATTTTGGGAAAGTTTGATTTTATAAATGCCAAGGCCAGGCTTGCGCATGACCTGAAAGCAACTCAGCCGTTGATTTCAAGAGAAAATGACGTCTACCTGCGACAGGTATGGCATCCTTTGCTTGATTCAAAAAAGGCCGTTCGAAACGATATTGCAATCGGCAAAGATTATCAGGCAATCGTGATTACCGGGCCGAATACCGGCGGTAAGACGATTACGCTCAAAACGCTCGGATTGGTCAGCATGATGGGGCAGTCCGGCTTGTTTATTCCTGCATTTGAAAACAGTCGAATCGGCGTATTCGATGATATTTTTGCGGATATCGGAGATGAGCAATCGATTGAGCAGAGTTTGTCGACGTTTTCGTCGCATATGACAAATACCGTCGATATTTTAAAAAACATCGATGAACGTTCGCTGGTTTTGTTTGATGAGCTTGGGGCCGGAACCGATCCTCAAGAAGGCGCGGCGCTCGCAATCGCAATTTTGGATGCAGTCGGTGCCAAAGGCAGCTATGTTGTTGCAACGACTCATTATCCGGAACTTAAGGCATACGGATATGAGCGTCCGCAAACGATCAATGCTTCAATGGAGTTTGACGCTGAAACGCTCAAGCCAACATATCATCTGCTGATCGGTATTCCGGGACGAAGTAATGCCTTTGACATTTCCAAACGGCTTGGACTTGATGATACAATTGTTGAGGCGGCAAGGCAGCTGACGGATCAGGACAGTCAGGATTTGAACGAAATGATTGCCGATCTTGTTCAGAAACGTCATGAAGCAGAAGAGGAGAAGGCAAGGTTTAAAAAGTACCTTGATGAATCCGAAAAGCTTCATGCTGATTTGGAAAAGGGTTATGAGACCTATGTTCGTGAACGTGACAACATGGTCGAGACTGCCAAAAGGAAAGCTAACGAAATTATTGAAAATGCCCAAAAAAAATCAGAAGAAATAATTTCCGAACTGCACAAAATGAAACAAAGCGGGGCATCTTCAATCAAAGAAAATGAGCTGATTGACGCAAGATCGCGATTGAATGCTCTTGAGCAGCCGATAATGCTCAAAAAGAACAAAGTGCTGCAACGTGCCAAGAAACAGTATGAATTTCATGAAAATGACGACGTGCTCGTCAAGACGTACGGTCAACGTGGCGTGTTGACGAAACGCCTCGGAAAACACGAGTGGGAAGTTCAGCTTGGCATTTTGAAAATGAAAATCGATGAAGCCGATCTTGAGAAGATAAGGGTTGAAGAAAATAACAGGCGCGGTGCCGGAACCGTTCTTAAGTCGTCAGGGTCAAGTCACGTTTCGCCGCAGCTCGATCTCAGGGGACAACGATATGAAGAAGCAATGGTCAACGTTGACCGCTATATGGATGCTGCAATTCTTGCAGGTTATCCATCGGTTACGATTGTTCATGGCAAAGGGACTGGTGCTTTGCGCCAAGGAATCATTAAATATCTGCAGCAGCATCGTTCCGTCAAGCATTTTGAATTCGCTTCTCCAAGCAATGGCGGAAACGGAGCAACTGTTGTTTATTTTAAGTAAGCAAAAATTTAGTATCTGTTTTGATGCTGTGTTACAATGGACTCATGAATTAGGATTCACCAAATTTGAGAGGAGAAACAATAATGATTGAAAATTTGACAAATGACAATTTTGCTGAAAAGACGGCTCAAGGATTGACTTTTACAGATTTTTGGGCAACATGGTGCGGCCCTTGCCGAATGCAGGGACCAGTTGTCGAACAATTGTCTGAAGAGCTTGACGGAAAAGTTTCCTTTTTTAAAGTTGACGTTGACGAAAATCAGGCAACGGCTGAAAAATTCGGCGTTATGAGCATTCCGACGATGATTATTCAAAAAGATGGCAAAGTGGTCGACACGGTCGTTGGATACCACGAAAAAGATGCCTTGAAAGAAATCATCGAAAAGCACCTTTAATCAGAAAAAAGCATGATTTAAAAAGCTTCCCCGTTTGACGAGGAAGCTTTTTTAGTCTTTGTTCAAATGCAGAGGAGATACCGCTTCTTGTTCGTAATCTGCAAAATCAATCGGATCTTTTGAATCTATCTGAACCAAAAACGTGACTGTATCATTTGTCTGCTTTTCGATGATTGCCTCAGTTACAAAGCCTAGCTGCAATTGAATCGTTTCGGCCAAAAAGCCGGCTTCGAGCAAAAAATCAGCCTTGGGGTTTAATTGCTTTCTCAGGGCAACGGGTTCTCCGCTGAGTTCGAAATACTGATTGTCACGTTTAGCCTTTGTTCTTTTGAGAGTTCCCCACTCGGCTTGTTCAAAAAAGATCGGAAGGTCTTCATCTTTTGCAAGCGGAAAGATCCGCGCCAAGCGTTTCCCTGACCAATATAAAATATTGTTTTCTTTGCCCAAAAGTTCCGGCAAAAGTACATCTCTTAAAAGTTCGGATGAAAATTTTCCCTTTGAAGATGCGATATTGTAAAAATTTTCCTGCATGTCAGATTTCTTCTCCCTTATTGAAGTC
>JBHADD010000154.1:0-4471 GCA_041854925.1 Ligilactobacillus sp.
CCCAAAAATCGACGTTTTGCCCGTAACCGTGGGCTGGCTTTTACGGGCATATCCCAAAAATCGACGTTTTGCCCGTAACCGTGGGCTGCATTTTACGGGCATATTTCAAAAATCGATATTTTGCCCGTAACCGTGGACTGGCTTTTACGGGCATATCCCAAAAATCGACGTTTTGCCCGTAACCGTGGGCTGGCTTTTACGGGCATATCCCAAAAATCGACGTTTTGCCCGTAACCGTGGGCTGCATTTTACGGGCATATCACCAAAATCGACATTTTGCCCGTAACCGTGGGCTGCATTTTACGGGCATATTTCAAAAATCGATATTTTGCCCGTAAACGGTCCTTGACGACAGATTCGCAGCACTGCATTTTGCAAAAGAAACTGATTTCACGTATCGAAATTGAGAAAATGCCGAACAAAACAAGTCACAAATCGACCCGCATCGTTCGGCATTTCATTTAATCAAGAGGAACCTTTTTAGAAAATCCAGTGCGGCATCATCTCCGCTTAAAATTATACGTAGTGAATCTTGACGTCGCCCAAGCGGACGCTTCCTTCGACTTTAAGGTTTTGGGTTCCTTCGCCGGACGGCATGCCGACAAACTTAACGTCTGCCAAAAAAGCATCGACGCTGTTGTTGACATCCCATGACCTCGGCACGTAAATGTTGACGTCGCCTAAAGAAACGTCAACTTTGATCGTTGCATGCCCGTCCTGAAGCATGGCGTTGTCCAAATACAGATTGACGTCCGAAAGATTGGCCTTGACGTTGATTCGTCTGAGATTTTGCGATTGAACATATCGCGACGTCGTATTCAAAAATGAATTGACTTTGATCGTCGATCCAACCTCATTTTCGGTAAATTCCTCATATTCTTTGCTTTCTTCCTCTTTTCCGTTATCCCCATTAATAATGTAATTTTTGCCTGATGAAACATTTTCATACCAAAACTGAAAATGCTGCTTAAAAATCATGTTCAACCCGATCGTAATCAGCAGTGCTGCCCCAAGAATCGTCCAGGATCCGACGCTTCGCAGATTGAGCTGGTCTTGATAAATAATCAGCAAAAAAGCAATCGAAAAAACGCTCGTTCCGATTTTCCTTTTGCTCAGCCCCTCAATCAGTCCAGCACCGAAGAACAACGTTCCGACAACCTGCCAAAAACCTAGCGGCACGCTGTATTTCAAACCCAGGCGACTGATAACCAAAGCAATCGCAGCTAAAATCAAAAGCACGCCCCAAAATTTTTTTCTCATCATATTTTTTCCCTCACTTCCTTCATGCGTTCACGCAGCAGCTTGTAATATCTTCTAGACACGTAAACCTGCTTGTGCGTATTCGCAAATTGAATCGAACATCCTGAAATAGACTGCGTCAAAGCGTATACGTGACTGAGATTGACGATGGTCGATTTGGAAATCCGCATGAATTTTCCGCTCAAAATACCCTCCAATTCGTAAAGCCTGTGCTTAACGACAAAAACATCATTTTTCGTATGAGCGTAAACTTGCCTTTCGCTTGTTTCAAAAAACAAAATTTTATCCGCGGAAAAGAAATATTCCGTGCTGTCCTTATAAAAAATCAGCTGCGGCGTCTTTTGAATCTTTTGCAGCAAGAAAGCATCCGTTCAACCTCTTCATCGTACTCGTTCGTTCTCAAAACAATTTCTTTTTCCGAAACATCAGTGCCGATCTCAACTCGAACCCTCATCATCTCACCTCTTTACGTTTTTAATTTAACCATTTTTCAAATTTGCTGTAAACAAATTCGGTTCAAGCGGTCATTATTTGCGCTCAAGTGACACAAATCCTCGTCTGAGAGAACGCACTGCATTTTATAAAATACACAAAAAGAGGCTACGGAACATTCCGAAGCCTCTTTGAAATACTAGGGGTCTGATTTTAATATACGGACAATTCCGAGTCTTTGTCGAAGAAGTGCGCCTTGTTGATGTCAAAGCCCATTTGAACCTTCGATCCTGGCGCAAGGTAGTCGCGCGCGTCAACCTTTGAAACAAATTCCGTATTGCCGACGCGGCTGTAAAGCTGCGAGTCAGCTCCAAGAAGTTCTGAAACGACAACTTCAGCGTTGACGACAGACTCAGGGAACGTTTCGAGGAAGGCAGGTTCTGAATGAATGTCTTCCGGACGAATGCCGAAGATGATTTCTTTTCCGTCATAGCCCTTATCCTTCAAAACCTTCAAGCATCCTTCTGGAACCGACAACGTAAAGTTGTTGCCATCATCGGTAATTTTACCGTCCTTAAGCGTCACGTTGAAGAAGTTCATTGCCGGTGATCCGATGAATCCGCCAACGAACACGTTTGTCGGATGATCGTAGACTTCCTGCGGAGTTCCGACTTGCTGAATCTTGCCGTCGCGCATGACGACGATGCGATCTGCCATCGTCATGGCTTCAGTCTGATCGTGCGTAACGTAGATCGTCGTCGTCTTAAGTTGTTGATGCAACTTGGCGATTTCTGCACGCATGGAAACGCGAAGCTTGGCATCAAGGTTTGAGAGCGGTTCGTCCATCAAGAAAATCGGTGCGTCACGCACGATTGCGCGACCCAAGGCAACACGTTGACGCTGACCACCAGAAAGAGCAGCCGGTTTGCGTTGGAGATATTCCTCCAGACCCAAAATCTTTGCGGCATGATGAACGCGCTTGTCAATGTCTCCTTTGTCATACTTGCGCAGTTTCAAACCAAATGCCATGTTGTCATAAACAGTCATGTGAGGATACAAGGCGTAGTTTTGGAAAACCATGGCAATGTCGCGATCTTTTGGTGCTTCATCGTTAACAACGCGACCGTCAATCAAAAATTCGCCCTTGGAAATGTCTTCCAAGCCGGCAATCATGCGCAATGTCGTTGATTTGCCGCAGCCTGATGGTCCGACAAAAACGATGAATTCCCGATCCTTGATGTCCAAATTGAAGTCGGTTACGGAATATTGACCGTCTTCGGCATTATCATAATGCTTGTAAATATGTCTTAAATTCAATTCAACCATTTTTTTCACCTGTCTTTTATCATGTTTACGCTTACAATTATATTGAAAAGGCTTTCTTTAGACTAGCACAAGTTGCACAAAAAATTCAGCAACCTTTGTGCACTTTTACGAAAACGGTTGCATAGACGACGCAAGCTGCTAAAAGCGTTCCTTTTCAATTTCCGCACCACTCAAAAGCGTCCATGGTCACTGCAGCATCAGATAGCAAAAAACCAGGTCATCCATCCGGCGCAAATTGAGTCCGGTCTCCTGACGAAGTCTGTCTATTCTGTACTGAAGCGTGTTTCTGTGAAGATATAACTTTTTTGCCGCTGATGAAACGTTGCCTTTTTCATGATACAAGGCAACGACGATCTTTTTCAGCTGCGGGTCTTCAGAAATCAATTGATGGTATTTTTGGGCAAGCGGACTTTTTGAGGTCATTTCATGACAATAGTAATGAAGCGCTACTTCGGACAGATCAAAAACCTGTTCAGACGGATTTTCCGTCAAAAAAACCCGCCGTTCTGCGGAAAAAAGCTCGCGCAAATCATCCTTATGATTCCAGATATGTCCGACAAATACACGGCAGCTTGCACCAAGATCGGCATCAAGCGCCTGAATTATTCCCTTAAACTCCTCTTTGTCAAAACTTGCAGCATTGATTTTTTCAACCGCCACGCCGCTGTTCTTTGACAAAAAGAAAACAGCTTCCGGTTCTTTTGGAAACAGTGCGGAAAAAGCCTTTTTGAACATCTCCATGTCAAACTCAGCTTGGTTCAAGGAGTGTATCTCATATTGGATAAACCTGATCTTGCCGCGCTTGATTGGTTTAACATTGCTTTTTTTCGTCAGATAATCCTGCCATACTCCGCATTCGACTTCAAAATCATCTGTTTTCCCCAAGAAAATTTCCAAAATCTTTCGCTCTTTTTCTGACAGTTCAGCTGCGGGAATATTCAAAAAGGCATCCCCTTGCCTGAATGAAATCGCCCCGGCCTGTTTTTCGCCCAAATTTGCTTTCGGAAAAAGTGAAAGCAGTTTCTCAATATCCATGAACATCCCTCTAATCAATCGCTATATCACTTTTATTTTATGCAAAACCAGCCGATTGTGCAAGCGCTTTTATTTTCGGTGATTCTTCTTTACGGTTCGTCATGCGGAAGCTCCAAATTTTTGTAAAAAAGAGTCTTTGAGAAAACTCTGCCTCAAATTGAAAAAACGGATCAGATTTGCAATCAATTGCAAATCTGATCCGTTTTTTTCGTATTCAAGATAAGCGCCTGTTATGATGGAAATAAGCAAAAATAATCGTTTTTTTTTCCATGTATCAAAGCACTCAAAAGATATGCTCCGTCAGAACGTAAGGATTTTGCGCGCTGATTTAGCGAGCACTGTATTTAAAAATGCCGGACAAAAGCAGTCGCAACCTGACGGTTATAATGCCCTTTAAGTATACAGATGAAAAAGAAAA